>DASPQU010000454.1:0-9686 GCA_035624805.1 Binataceae bacterium (SeqCode)
GTATCCGAATAATACCGTCCGTCTTTCGTATCGGTTACTCCAACGGCATGCTCGTGCACGATCCGAACCTTGCGGAAGGGGTTCCCGTCCGCGATGCCCCTTTCGTCGTTCGCGGGCGATGCGCCGAGCCTGAGCGAACGCCGGTCCATGCGCTCGGGGCGAACGCGGAAGTCGCCGTTCAACCCTGGCGTCAGTATAGGCTCGTCGCGGAAGCGAAGGGTCCCGTGCGCCTGGATGTATCGGGTGAACGCCACCGTTTTTTATGCGTGACAAAAGCGCTCGACGACGGAACCGACGGCTGGAAACGATTCGTCGCGGCGTTCAACAGCCTCGATAACGATCGCGTTCGAATTACATTTTCCGCGGAAGATCGCGTACTCGACGACGGCTGCGTGCGCGGCGCCGAACTCTCGCACGCAGGTCTGCTCAACATCATCAGGCGCGACGGTGCTCCACTGAGAATCCGGTCGGATCCGGGCCTCATCTATGAAGAGGGCCGGGACTTCGAATCGATTCGCGATCCGATGCTCGGTGCGGTTCCTTGGCCGGGCGAATACAGCGTCGGCCACGATTCGCCCGTCATCGCGCTGACCCCAGATTCGAGAATCCGCGACGGTCAGCGTCTGCTGGTGAGCGCGTATCACGCTCTACCTGTCGATGCCGAACAGGTCACGTGCTGCCTGAGTCATCCCGGGGTATACGCGCTTCTGCAGGATCAATTGAACCGGGTTTGCGAGTTGCTCGATCCGGAGGTTCTGTTTCTGGATATAGATGAAATTCGCGTCGCAAATTGGTGTGAATTGTGCCGCAGTCGTGAGCTCTCTCCGGGGCAACTTGTCGCTCAAGTTACGCAGCGCCTGATAGCGATGGTTCGTGAAAAACGTCCCGACGCTTTCATGTGCACATGGTCGGGGATGTTCGAACCACATCATCTCGCCCGCGACGTGTACTACGCCGCCAACGGCTCTTTGCGAGAGTCGTGGGAGGGATTGGATCGCGACGTGCTCGTGTGTAACTGGAATCGATGGCAAACGCCCGAAAGTATTCGATGGTTCGTCGGACGCGGCCATCGCCAGATCTTTGCGGGCTATTACGATGAGGAGCCTGCAGCATACAAACGCAGCCTTGAAACCGTCCGCGGGACCGCCACGCTCGACGGTGCGATGTATACGACCTGGAACGACGACTATTCGCATCTCGAGGCGTTCGCACGCCACGCTTGGGATCACAACTCAACGTCGGAGTGAACGATGCTCGGATAATCTTGAGAGCCAACCTCTTGCGATCTCATTGCGCGCGGCTATGGTAAAGTGCGCGCCGCGGAAATCATCCTGGATGACGATAGAGCGTTGAGCTGATGGCGAAGACGAAAACCAAGGAAACAGATGCTGTGCGTCCGGGTACCCCGCGCGAACCACAAATCGAGACCATGGATCGTGAGTCGCTGGCGCAATTGCAGCTCAAACGCCTGCGTGAAACGTTGCGTCGCACGTACGACAACGTTGAACCCGTCCGCAAGCGCCTCGTCGACGTCGGCGTCACGCCGGAGGACATAAAATCGCTCGACGATCTTCGCCGGCTTCCATTCACCAGTAAGCGCGATTTGCTCGACAATTATCCTTTCGGCCTGTTTGCCGTTCCTCAAGGCGAACTCAAACGGATTCACGCTTCGTCGGGCACCACCAGCGCGCGTCCGACGGTGGTCGGATACACGGAGCGCGATCTCGATACGTGGGGCGGTCTGATGGCGCGCTCGCTCGCATCTATCGGCGTACATTCCGGCGACATCCTGCATAACGCATTCGGGTATGGTCTTTTCACCGGGGGACTCGGATTTCACTACGGCGCCGAGCGTCTGGGATGCACCGTGGTTCCCATGTCGGGGGGAAACACCGAACGTCAAGTCGCGATGCTGCGCGATTTTGGGGCGACAGCGATTTCGTGCACCCCGTCGTACGCGATGCATATAGCTGAGGTTGCAGAGCATAGCGGCGCAAACCTGCGCGGCGGACCGCTCCGGATTGGGGCGTTCGGCGCCGAACCGTGGACCGAAGCGATGAGGGCCGAAATCGAGAAGGGTCTCGGCATTGAAGCGTTCGATCTCTACGGTCTTTCCGAAGTGATGGGGCCGGGTGTCGCGGTTGAATGCGTTCTGCGCCGCGGGATGCACGTATGGGAGGATCACTTCATCGCCGAAATCGTCGATCCACAGACCGGTAAGCCGCTTCCCTACGGAGAGCCCGGGGAGTTGGTCATCACGACGCTGACCAAGGAAGCGCTGCCGATCATCAGGTATCGCACTCGCGATATCACCCGCGCCACGGCCGAGCGATGCGAGTGCGGACGCACTCACGTGCGAATCTCCAAGCTCTCAGGACGCACCGACGACATGCTGATCATCCGCGGTGTCAACGTCTATCCATCGCAGATAGAAGAGGCCCTGCTCACGTTCAACGATCTGACCTCCAACTATCAATTGATCGTCAGCCGCGACACCTCGATGGATACGCTCGGCGTGCAGGTCGAGGCGAATTCGGGTCTCGACGCTGCGTCGTACGCGGGACTTGCCGAAAAAGTGCAGCATCTGATCAAGTCCAAGGTCGGCGTCACGTGCGCGATCGAGGTGATGAGTCCGGGGAACCTTCCTCGTTCCGAAGGAAAGGCGATACGCGTGCGCGATCTGCGCAAACAACCGCGATCGAGCTAACTTCGCGCGCTTGCCATCGGGCTGTCGTCTCGACTACGGAATCGGAAGCACAATCCTTACCCTCACCCTGCCCTCTCCCTGGTCAGGGAGAGGGGTAGGAGGTCGAAGGTAGATCATGACCGCAATCGCATTTCCGATTCCCGAACAAATCCGCGAGCTCGCCGACGGCGTCGAACGATTCATCCGCGCCGAGGTGATGCCGCGACACGATCAGCACGCGAGAATCCTCGAAGAGCCACGCCTGTTGTTTGCTCCCGACGGCCGCTTCTCACACGAAGTCGAAGAGCTGATGCGCGAAGTACGGATGGCGGCGAGCAAAGCCGGCTACTTTACGATGTCCGTTCCTCGCGAATTGGGCGGCGCAGGATTCGGCATGCTTGCGTACTTCGTCGCGTGGGAACGTATCGCTCACATCTGCGGCGGACGTTACTGGTTGCTCGGCCATCAGACGATCAGCCATTGGGCGTTCGGCCCCAGCAAGGTGCTGTTCGAGCTCACCCCTCGCGCGCGCGAAGAAGTCCTCGCCGGCATGATGAGCGGGAGCACCACGATGTGCTTCGGGATGTCGGAGCCGGGCGCCGGATCGGACGCAGCGATGATCCAGACCCGAGCGCTGAAGGACGGCGACGGATGGCGTATCAGCGGGCGCAAGATCTGGACGAGCAACGCGCCGCACGCCGATTACTGCCTCGTACTGGCTATAACCGATCCGGCTCGCGCAGCGGCGCGCAAGGGAGGTATCAGCGCGTTTTTCGTTCCGACCTCGTCGCCCGGGTTTAAGGTCGAAAGCGTCATCCGCGTTCACGGAAGCGTCGGCGGTCACGAAGGCGCGATCGTGATGGACAACGTCTGGGTCGAGCCGCATCAGCTGATCGGGAAACTCAACGAGGGATTCGCGATCGGATTGCTCGGCGTGTCGATCGGGCGCGTTTACAATTCGGCGCGGGCGCTGGGGATGGCGCGATGGGCATTGGAGACTGCGCTCGAATACACCAAGCATCGCGAGGCGTTCGGCCATCCGATTTCCGAGTATCAAGGAGTAATGTTTCCTCTCGCAGAGTCTGCGATGGAATTGCATGCGGCTCATCTGATGGGGCTGAACGCGGCGACGCTTATCGACGACGGCGAACGCGCCATCAAGGAACTCTCGATGGCCAAGGCTTACACGGTCGAGGTTTGTCTGCGTGCGATCGATCGCGCGATCCAGGCTCACGGCGCGATAGGTCTAACCAACGAGCTGCATCTTGTGAATGCGTGGCAGGACGTGCGGACGATAAACATCGCCGACGGCACCAACGAGATTCTGCGCCGCACCATCGCGCAGCGGTTGCTGGGTGGTGACCTCGAACTCTAGCAGGCTGTTGAAAAACTACAAATCGCCCCGTAGATTTCTCGCGACGGCTGGCGGTGCTCGCCTGCTCAGAGTTTGTGAAGAAATCACATTTTCCAAGCTCGACACATCATTGTGACCGAGTTGCCATTGCAGAGCCTCGCCCGGACAGGGAGAGGTCGCGGCATTTGTTGCCGCGGGTGAGGGTTATTACGCAGCGCGCATCAGTTGCGCGCGATTACTTGAATCGCGCGTCGCCACTCGCGACGCGCTGAAAGCTGACCCTCACCTGGCGCTTCGCGCCGTCCTCTCCCCGACGGGGCGAGGACTTTTAAAGGGCGAGCGAAATAACGAATAGCAGTGGTGAAGCCAATTTCTTCGCAGACTCTCAGAATGACAAACAAAGGACTTTTTCTGTCATCCCGAGTGAGCCGAGCGCAGGTGAGGCGACGAGGGATCGACGCGAAGCGATTTTCCTGGCTACGACTTCGTTAAGTTACTTGCGGGACACGACACTAGCAGGCTGTTGAGAAAGTCGGAAAAGGCATCCATCGCTTCGCGGAGATCCCTCGCTGCGCTCGGGATGACAGAAAAAAGCCTCGATTTTATTTGTCATTTCGAGCGCAGGCTGCTGGAGCGAGAAATCTACGCGGAGCGATTTGTAGTTTTTCAACACACTGCTAGGACTCCAAAAGCAGAGCGGGCGCCCTCACAGGCGACCCGCTCTTTGATGCCTCAGCCTAGTGGGCGCCGCCGTTTGATGATAGCTCGCGCACGATAGATCCGACGAACGCCTTCGCATCGCCGAAAAGCATCAGCGTCTTCGGCGTATAGTAAAGTTCGTTATCGATACCTGCGAACCCCGGGCTCATGCCTCGCTTAATGACCATCACCGTATGTGCCTTGTCCACGTCGAGGATGGGCATCCCATAGATAGGACTGGATCGGTCGTGGCGCGCAGCAGGATTGGTAACGTCATTGGCTCCTATCACAAGCGCCACATCGACTTCAGGGAATTCGAGGTTGGCCTCGTCCATGTCGAGCAGCTTGTCGTATGGGACGTCGGCTTCGGCGAGCAGCACGTTCATATGGCCGGGCATCCGCCCTGCCACCGGATGAATTGCGAATCTCACACTAACGCCGCGACGGGTGAGCAAGTCGTATAGCTCGCGCACGCGATGCTGCGCCTGCGCAACGGCCATCCCATAACCGGGCACGACCATCACGGAACTCGCTGCGCCTAGAATCGCTCCGGCTTCGTCGGCAGTGGCGGAGTGTACCGGCTTTTGCTCGATCTTGGCCGCGGATTCCTGCACCTGGCCGAACGCTCCGAAGAGAACGTTGGTGAATGATCGATTCATCGCGCGCGACATGATCACTGACAGGATGAAACCGGACGAACCATCCAGCGCGCCCGCAACAATAAGCAGCTTACTCTGGAGGACGAAGCCCATCGCGGCTGCTGAAAGCCCCGCGTAGGAGTTGAGCAGCGATATAACCGTAGGCATGTCCGCGCCGCCGATGGGGATAACCATCAAGAATCCGAACGCCAGCGATATGATGATCAAGATCGGGAACAGATAGCTCATCTCAGGATGGAGAACCAGGCAGACAGCTATCAGGATTGCGCCCGCCAGGAGAGATAGATTGACGACATTCTGGCCTTTATAGGTGATAGGCCTTTGCGGCAGTACTTCCTGCAACTTACCTGCTGCCATAAGGCTGGCAGTGAATGTCAAGGAGCCGAGGATAACTTCGATTCCCAATGCTGACATTGTGAAGCGCGGGATATTCGGCACTCCTATGTAATATTCCGCCGTGCCGACCATAGCGGTTGCGAGTGCGCCGAATGCATGGCTGAGCGCAGTCCGCTGCGGCACCGCAGTCATCGGAACCATCCCGAGCGGAACACCGACCGCGCATCCTACGACCAGCGCGATAGCTATCCACTGGTAGCTGATAATTCCGTGATGCAGCAGGGTGGCCGCGATCGCCAGCCCCATTCCTATCTCGCCAGCCAAGACCCCGCGCCGCGCAGTCGCGGGTGCGCTGAGCCATCGAAGCGACAATATAAAGAGGGCGACGGCGCAGATGTACGCCACTTCAATTATGTAAGACGTAACTTGCGGGCTCATGACGACTTTGTCTTCGGGCCGGTCTTGAACATCTTGAGCATCCGGTCGGTGATGAGGAATCCGCCGACTATGTTGCTGGCCGACGCCGCCACCGCCAGCGTGCCGAGCACCGTCGCAAGTGTGCTGCGTTGTTCGCCCGCGATAACGATCGCTCCGACAACCGCAATCGCGTCGAGCGCGTTGGTCAGAGACATCAGCGGAGTATGGAGCAGCGGCGACACGCGCCGGATAACTTCAAAGCCGAGAAAGGCCGCCAGTACCAACACGTAAAGATTTGACATCAAATCCGACATGAACTCTTCCTCTACGACATCGATCCTTAAACGCAGACTTTACGAAGCCAGCGGGACGGAATTAGATGCCAGCACCATCGGGTTCACTACTTTCCCGTCGCGAGTAACCAGGGTCGCGCTCACAATCTCGTCCTGCGTATCGATATTGAGCTGGCCATCCTTCAACATGTTCAGCGCAAAGGCAGTCAGATTGTTCGAATACATCTGACTCGCGTGATAGGGGACGCTGCTGGCGAGATTAAAGTATCCGAAGATGGTTACGCCGTGCTCGATTACAACCTGATTGAGCTTGGTCAGCTCGCAGTTGCCTCCGCGCTCTGCGGCCAGGTCGACGATAACCGATCCGGGCGCCATCCCCTTGACCATCTCGGACGTGACCAGCAAAGGCGCATGCTTGCCCGGAATCGTAGCGGTGCCGATTACCACGTCGCTCTCGGCGATCACGCGGGTAAGCAGCTCTCGCTGACGTTTCAGGAAGTCTTCGTCCTGCGCGCGTGCGTATCCCCGCGCGTCCTGCGCGTGGCTGGTCTCGAGAGGCAGCTCGACGAATCGCGCGCCGACGCTATGCACCTGCTCCTTCGCCGCAGGCCTGACGTCGTAGGCCGAGACCACGGCGCCCAGACGCCGCGCTGTCGCCAGCGCCTGCAATCCCGCGACGCCGGCGCCCAGCACGAGCACGCGCGCAGGAGTGATGGTGCCCGCCGCGGTCATCAGCATCGGAAAGAATCGCGGCAGTGCGTCGGCGGCGAGCAGCACCGCCTTGTAACCGCAGGCCGTCGCCATCGCAGAGAGAGCATCCATGCTCTGGCTGCGCGTGATTCGCGGCATCAGCTCGACCGCGAACGCGATCACTCCTTTTTCCGCGATCTCATGAACCGTCTGCGGCGATCCGAGAGGACGCACGAAGCCGATCAGAACCTGCCCCGCGCGCATCAAGGGAAGGTCTTCGCGGCCAGTCTGATCGTTCGCGCCGTGACACAGCACCTGAAAAACGATATCGGCGGCGCCGAAAACCTCAGCGCGACTCGCCGCGATTTTCGCCCCCTTTTCGGCATATGCCGCATCCGGATACCCTGCTGCGACGCCTGCTCCGGTCTCGACCACAACCTCGCATTTCGCCTTGGTAAGATTCGCAATCGAGCTTGGGACGAGCGCGACGCGCCGTTCTCCCGGAAAGCCCTCTTTTGGAACACCGATAATCATGGGACGACCATCCGAGGAGGGGGACGCAAAGCCGAGGCCAACTCATCGCGGACGTTATCTTCCGCGCGATTTCTTAAAAACATAAGCACATCTTCAGTTGCATTAGTCCAGCAATAACCGAGTCTTATGGCAAGTCCAACAGCGCGAAGCAACGCACCTTCGCTCCAAATTCCGCGCTTAGCGTGCCGAATGACATTGAGAGTGAGGGCGCTTCGATGCTACGAAAGGCATCATCGAAGCGAGGGAGCAGGCCCATGAGTCAGCGAAAACCGATCCGCGTACATCTCGTTACCGGTGGATTTCCTCCCGGTTCTTTCGCCGGCCATGACATGGATTACGCCCGACTGCGGCTGCTCGGTCTCCTTCAGGCAAATCCTCTTGTTCTCGCGACGACGGGCAACGATTTTTCCGACATTGCGCGATGGCTTCCCGATAGTCGGATGCTGATTACCTACGTTGCAGGCCCTTATCCGAACGACGAGCAGGACGAATTCATCCGACGATGGCTGGAGGCGGGTGGGCGATGGCTCGCGCTGCACGGCACAAGCGGCGGCAAGGCGGCGCCGGTCGACGGACAGCGCTGGGTCCGAAAGATGGTGAAGGGAAACTATCACGCGACGCTGGGATGCTTTTTTTTGAACCATCCTCCGGTGCGCAAATTCAGAGTCGACGTGGCAAATCGATCGCATCCGCTGACCGCAGACATCGGCGCGTCGTTCGAGACTATGGACGAGCTTTATCTGATTGAGCTCCAGGATCCGAACAACTGCGAACTGTTGCTCACCACGGAACTCGCGAAAGACCCCTCGCCGCAAGGGTTCGGCTTCGTTTACGACAAGGATACTTCCCTTCTGCCTGACGGAAAAACGCGTGCGCTCGCTTATACCCGCGCGCTCGGAAGCGGCGCTGTGACGTACGTCGCGCTGGGGCACTGCCACTCGCCGATCAGCAACGTGCAGCCGTTCGTTGATGTCAGCGTCGATCCGTCCGGAACCACGCCCAAGACGTTTCGCGGCTCCTGGGAGACTCGCGAATTCGAGACATTGCTGAGAAACGCGCTTTCATGGGGCTTGGAAGATAACCGAGCCTGAATCGCGCCGCGGTCGCACTACCTTGGAAAGATAAGCCAAGCCGCGTTCGTCTTCCGCCAACTATTATTGTTCTTGTCTAATAATACCACTTTTACTAATATCCGGACGCTTCTTCGCAGTGTCTGATGTCCGCGCCGCCGCAGTCCGCCGGACTGCACGGGTACGCAACCAGTTACTCAACTTAATCTTGATCCTGGAGGGGACTATGGCAACCGTGTCGCAAGTTCTGTTTCTCAAACCGCAACCAGGGCGTCTCGAAGCTATGATGCGCGACCTCGCGAGAGCAAAAGGCATCGTCACGCGAGCTGGCGGGAATTTCCGTGCGTGGAACGAAATGTCAGGAGTAAACGCCGGAGCGATCGCAGTGGTCGTCGAACACGCGGATTGGAAAGATTTCGGAAGTTACATGGCCAAGCTCGAAGCCGACAAGGATTACCAGGCTTTCATCGCGGAGCTCAACGCGAGAAAGGATCCGAATACGGTAAGGTTGGCCGCCGGCATCAACGTGGAAGTGCCGAGCTAGGCGCCCACCCCTGCAAAACCGAAACTTCGAACCACGATCTGGAGACAAATCATGGCAGTAGCACAAGTTTTCATTTACAACATCCGCCCCGGCGCTCTCGAAGAATTCATGGGCCTAGCGAAACGAGCCGACAAAATCATCCGGCCGCTGGGCGCCTCGACGCGCACGCTCAACGTCGTCGCGGGAGGACCTGCGCCGGGCGCATGCATCTACCTGATCGAGACGCCAAGCTGGAAAGCTTTCGGCGAGTTCAGCGCGAAGCTCGACTCCGACCCGGCCTGGCAGAAGTTTCTCGCAGACGTGAATTCGACCGACAAGCCCACTGCGGATCTTCTTTCGTCATCGGTCTATTCCGAAATTCCCGTCGGCTAATCCGCACGCGAAGAGAGGGGAGGTTCTTCTCC
>DASPQU010000455.1:0-6074 GCA_035624805.1 Binataceae bacterium (SeqCode)
GCCGATTGTTTTGGGGCTGACATTTCCGGAGACGGCCGGGCGCGAGTTGGAAGCGATATCGCCGGAAGAATCGGCGCGCGCGGTTTCGTAATCATTCGCGGCGATATATGTGTTGCGGTTGATGACGGTGAAAACAGTCCTTCGCGCCGTTATCCTGCGCCTCTCCCGTTTTTTGATGGGAGAGGTCAGGATGAGGGCTCGGTTGCTCGCTTCACGGCACCCTCACCCGCGCGTCACGGCGCTTGCAAAAGAGAGCAATCGCCGCGCCGCTTGCCCTCTCCCGCAACATAGTGGGCGAGGGGTAAGAAAGGTTGCAGGCTTTGGGAGCATCGGCGTTTCGAGGCTGGATCATCTGGTTGTAATGGTTATGGGATTCCTATTCTTGGCGTGCGATCGCGGGCCGCAGGTCGAAATCGTCGCTCCTGACGGCGCGGAGAAGGCGCGCGTTGCAGTTGAAATCGCGAAAACGCCGTCGCAACGCGAGGTCGGCCTGATGTATCGCGACAGCCTGGGCGAAAATTCCGGGATGATCTTTCTTTTTCCCGATCAGAAACCGCTCAAATTCTGGATGAGGAACACGCGAATCCCGCTCGACATGATTTTCGCCGACCATGACGGTCGTGTCGTTGGAATCGTCGAAAACGCCGAGCCTTTTTCCGAGCGTCCGGTCGGTCCCGATGCCCCATCCCAATTCGTGCTCGAAGTGAATGGCGGGTTCGCCGCGCGCCATTCGATCACCCTGGGCTCACGTTTCGACTTTTCCGGATTTTCGCCGCAAACATCCAACTAACGACCGCACGGGCGGTCGCACGGGTGCCTTTCACCGTGGCGGCACTTAGGCTATCTATCATGCGCGCGGCGCGACTCGCGCCGTTTCCGTATCCGGGTCGTTTGAACCCGAAAACCACCGGCATCGATTGAGAGATGGGCCTTAAAGACAACATCGACAGGATGCACGATCTGAGTCGCCGGGCCGAACTCGGCGGCGGCGAAGACAGACTTAAACGTCAGCGGCAAAACGGCAGGATGACCGCGCGCGAGCGAATCGACTTTATCCTCGATCGCGGATCGTTCGTGGAACTCGACAAGTTTAAGATGCATCGGATCGCCGACTTCGACGTCGAGAAGATTCCGGGCGACGGCGTCGTCACCGGATTCGGCACGATCGACGGGCGGCAGGTTTGCGTTTTCTCGCAGGACTTTACCGTTTTCGGAGGAAGCCTCTCGGGCGCGTACGCCGAGAAGATCGTCAAGGTGATGGACCTTGCGGCCAGGACCGGATGCCCAATGATCGGTCTGAATGACGGCGCAGGCGCTCGAATCCAGGAAGGCGTCGTGTCGCTGGCGGGCTACGCGGATATCTTCCTGCGCAATGTGCTCGCGTCGGGCGTGATCCCCCAGATCTCCGTCATTATGGGACCGTGCGCGGGCGGCGCGGTGTATTCGCCCGCGATGACCGATTTCATCATCATGGTGCGCGACAGCTCCTACATGTTCATCACCGGCCCTGACGTCATCAAGGCCGCCACGCACGAAGAAGTAACGATGCAGGAGCTGGGCGGCGCGGATACGCATTCGCAGAAATCCGGCGTATGCCATCTGGAGGCGCTCGACGATCAATCGGCGCTGGCGATGGTGCGCGAGATGCTCTCGTACATGCCGTCGAACAATACCGAGGACCCGCCGTTTCGCGCGCCCAAGGACGATCCCGGGCGGCGCGACAAGGAACTCGATTCAATCGTGCCCGAGAATCCGAACAAGCCGTACGACATGGCCGCGATTATTCAGCGCGTCGTCGATGACGGCCATTTCTTCGAGATTCAGAAGGATTGGGCGCACAACATTATCGTGGGATTCGCGCGGCTGGGCGGATATCCCGTGGGTATCGTTGCGAATCAGCCGGCGTATCTCGCGGGCGTGCTCGATATCGACGCGTCCACCAAGGGCGCGCGCTTCGTGCGATTCTGCGACTGCTTCAATATCCCGATCGTGACGTTTGTCGACGTTCCCGGCTTCCTGCCCGGCACCGCGCAGGAGTTCAACGGGATTATTCGCCACGGCGCCAAGTTGCTTTATGCATTCTGCGAAGCGACAGTTCCCAAGGTTACCGTCATCACGCGAAAGGCATACGGCGGCGCGTACGACGTTATGTCGTCCAAACACATTCGCGGAGATTTCAGCTTCGCGTATCCGACGGCGGAGATCGCCGTGATGGGTCCTGATCAGGCGATCAACATCATCTTCCGCAACGAACTTGTGAAGGCCTCTGATGCGGTCGCCGAGCGCGCGCGCCTTGCCGACGATTATCGCAGCAAGTTCGCCAATCCGTTCAAGGCTGCGGAACTTGGTTATGTCGACGAGGTGATCATGCCGCGCGACACGCGCCCGCGCGTGATCGGCGCGCTCAAGGCGCTGGAGAACAAGCGCTCGTCCAATCCTCCGCGCAAACACGGGAATATTCCGCTCTAGTCGGGTGATTCACGATAAGCGACTCGTTCGGGTATAAAAGTCTGATGGATGCGAGCGTCCCAGCGCGCTTTTTCAACGATCACTAAGATGTTCAAGAAAATATTGATTGCCAACCGCGGAGAGATCGCTGTCCGCGTGATCCGCGCCTGCCGCGATCTCGGGATCGAATCGGTCGCGGTCTATTCGGAAGCCGATCGCAACGCGCTTCACGTTCGCGAGGCCGACTATGCTGTCCCCGTCGGCGCAGCGCCGGCGGCGCAGAGCTATCTCCTGACCGACAGGATTATCGAGGCGGCGAAATCGACGGGAGCCGAGGCGATTCATCCCGGCTACGGATTTTTCTCCGAGAACGCAGGTTTTGCGCGCGCAGTCGAGGAGATGGGAATCACGTTTATCGGCCCTCCGCCCGACGCGATTATCGCGATGGGTGACAAGGTCGAAGCGCGCAAGTTGATGAATTTTGCCGGGGTCCCGGTCGTACCGGGTTCGCCCGACACGCTCGAAACCGAAGAGCAGGTGCGCGAGATAGCCAACAAGATCGGCTTTCCGATCATGGTCAAAGCCGCGGCGGGCGGAGGCGGCAAGGGGCTGCGCCTGGTCGAGAGCGACAAGGATCTCGCGTCGATCGTCCGCACCGTGTCGAGCGAGGCGAAATCATCCTTCGGCGACGGACGCTTCTACGTCGAGAAGTTCGTCCGCAAGCCGCGCCATATCGAAATCCAGGTTTTCGCCGACAAGCACGGCAACACCGTCCATCTTTTCGAGCGCGAATGTTCGATTCAGCGCCGCAATCAGAAAGTCGTCGAGGAATCGCCCTCGCCGTTCGTTACGCCCGAGATGCGCGCGAAGATGGGCGAAGTCGCAGTGCGCGCGGCCAAGGCCGTCAACTACGTGGGCGCAGGTACGATCGAGTTTCTGACCGACGCCGATCGCAATTTCTACTTCCTCGAGATGAACACCCGTATCCAGGTCGAGCATCCTGTGACCGAGATGGTCACCGGTATCGATCTGGTGCGCCTGCAAATCGAGGTCGCCGCAGGCAAGAGGCTTCCGTTCAAGCAAAAGGACTTGCATCAGCGCGGATGGGCGATCGAATGCCGTATCTACGCCGAGGATCCCGATCACGGATTCGTCCCCGCGCCTGGAAAAATCGCGACTCTGAAATGGCCCGAAGGCCCCGGAATTCGCAACGACGCCGGAGTCTACGCGGGAGCCGAGGTGCCGATCTTCTACGATCCGATGATCTCGAAGCTGGTGGCATGGGGTGCGGATCGGCCGCAGGCGATCGATCGGATGCGCCGAGCGCTCGGCGAATTTCAGATTGCCGGAGGACTTCGCACCAATCTCGATTTCCATCGCTGGATTGTTCGCCATCCGCGGTTCCACGAAGGCGACTTCGACACCAGTTTCATCAATCAGGAATGGAAGCCGTCGAAGGACGGCGCCGGAGAGGATCGTGCGCTGTTCGCGGCCGCGCTCCTCGCGGCAGTTCAAGGCCAACAAAGCCAGAACGGCGCTAAGGAAGAGGCGTCGGCGCAGCGCGGTAATCGCCCGTCTCCATGGAAGACGATGGGCCGCCTGGAAGCTATGAGGCGATAAGGGAAGGATTCATGCGCTACCTGGCAACAATCGCCGGCGCCGAACATGAATTCGACGTCGAAGAGCTTCCGCAGGCTGGAGTGTTCGCGCTCACGATCGGCGAGGAACGCTTCGAAGCCGACGTGAAGCAGGTCGGACCGAACTCGTTTTCGATAATCGTCGCCAATCGCGCGTTCGATTTCGACGTTGCGCGCGACGGCGAAGAGATAATCGTCGCATCGCGAAGCGGCGTCACCCGGCTTACCGTCGAGGACGCCGCCCGCCGTCTCATGCGCGGCGCCGGACGCTCACGCGCCGTCAGCGGTCGCGCGGAGATGCGCGCGATGATGCCCGGGCGCGTCATTTCAGTGCTCGTCAAGACTGGAGACGAAGTAGTGCAAGATCAGGGAGTACTCGTCATCGAGGCGATGAAGATGGAAAATGAACTCAAATCGCCGAAGGCCGGCAAAGTGACTGAGATCAAAGTGGTTGCGGGGCAGACGGTCGAAAAAGGCGAGATACTGGCCGTTATCGAGTAATCGAGCGAGGCCGTTCGGAAATGTCCAATAGCCGCGATATCAAATCCGCACAAAAGGCATGGGAGGAGCGCAAAGTCGCGCCCGGCCTCAAGCGCAATAAAGAGCGCCGCGAAAAGTTCACGACCACCTCCGGAATCGAGATCAAACGCGTCTACGATCCGAGCGATACCGAAAACCTCGACTACCTCGACGACCTCGGATACCCCGGAGATTATCCGTTCACGCGCGGCGTCCAACCCACGATGTATCGCGGGCGACTGTGGACCATGCGCCAGTACGCGGGTTTCGGCACCGCCGAGGAATCCAACAAGCGCTATCGATACCTGTTCGATCAAGGGCAAACGGGGCTATCGGTCGCGTTTGATCTTCCCACACAGATGGGTCGTGACGCCGATCATCATTTTGCCCGCGGCGAAGTTGGTCGCGTCGGAGTTTCGATCGGCTCGCTCGCCGACATGGAAGTCCTGCTCGACGGCCTTCCGCTCGACAAGATTTCGACGTCGATGACGATCAACGCAACCGCGTCGATCCTGCTGGCACTCTACCTGGTCGCCGCGGAGCGGCGCGGCGTCAAATGGGATCAGGTCAACGGCACGATCCAGAACGATATCCTCAAGGAATACGTCGCGCGCGGCACGTACATCTATCCGCCCCGCGGCTCGATGAGGATTATCACGGACATCTTCAGTTTTGCGTCGCGCGAGGTTCCGAACTGGAACACGATTTCGATTTCCGGCTACCACATCCGCGAAGCCGGCTCGACCGCTGCGCAGGAGCTGGCGTTCACGATCGCCGATGGAATCGCGTACGTTGACGCCGCGATCAAGGCCGGTCTTAAGGTCGATTCATTCGCAAGCCGACTCTCGTTCTTCTTTAACGTCCACAACAACTTCTTCGAGGAGATCGCGAAATTCCGCGCCGCCCGACGACTGTGGGCGAAGATCATGAAGGAGCGCTTCGGCGCTAAAGACGAGCGCTCGATGATGGTGCGGTTCCATTCGCAGACTGCGGGCGCGACGCTTACTGCGCAACAGGTCGACAACAACGTCGTGCGCGTTACGATTCAGGCGCTCGCCGCAGTGCTCGGTGGGACGCAATCGCTCCATACGAATTCACGCGATGAGGCGCTTGCCTTGCCGACCGAATCGTCCGTGTTGCTCGCGCTGCGCACGCAGCAGGTGATCGGATACGAATCGGGCGTGGCGGACACGATCGATCCGCTGGCCGGGTCATATTACGTCGAATCGCTGACCAATCAGCTTGAAGAGAGGGCGCGCGAGTATCTTGCCGCGATCGATGATCTCGGGGGCGCTGTCGCCGCGATCGAGCGCGGATACATGCAGCGCGAAATTCAGAACGCCGCGTTCCTCTATCAGCGCGAAATCGAGACCAGGGATCGAATTATCGTTGGCGTGAACCAATTCACGCAGGGGGACGTGCCGCCATCCGAGATTTTGAAGGTGAATCCGGAACTGGAGGAAAAAGCAC
>DASPQU010000456.1:0-3785 GCA_035624805.1 Binataceae bacterium (SeqCode)
GATGGTCCCTGACAACGACGACGACGTCGAAGGGGACCTTGTGATGGCGGCCGAGAATATCACGGCCGACGATGTGAATTTCATGGCGGCCGCAGGACGCGGGATCGTTTCTGTCGCGCTCACCGAAAAACGTCTTCGCGAACTCGCAATCCCGCTCGCTGCAAATCTTCAAAACGGCTATTTGGCCGAGCAGGCCAGTTCGCTTATCGAGGCGCGCGAGGGCGTGACCACGGGAATCTCAGCCGCCGACCGCGCCCGTACGATTCAGGTCGCGGCGAATTCGAAATGTGGTCCCGACGATATCGTGATGCCGGGTCATGTGCTGCCGCTCGTCGCTCTCAGTGGCGGAGTAATGATGCGCAGCGGTCGCGCCGAAGGCGCGGTCGATATCGTGCGATGCGCGGGCATGGGCAACAGCGCGGCGGTATGCGGGATTCTGACCGAGAGTGGAGAGGCGGCCAGGCTCCCTGAGTTGCGTGCGTTCGCGCAGCAGCACGACATGCCGATCGTTTTTATCCGCGATATCGTGTCCTATCGACTCACGCATGAAGTGCTGGTTCAGCGCGCCGCCGAGGCGCCGTTCGCGATTCGCGACGGCGAGTTTCGCGCGGTAGTGTTCCGCAATATCGTGGACGGCCGTGAGCATCTGGCGTTGATCAAGGGCAATGTCGGCGGCGGTCGTCCTGCCCTGGTGCGGTTGCATTCGGAATGCCTGACCGGCGATGTGTTCGCGTCCGCGCGATGCGACTGCGGCGAGCAGCTTGCCGCGTCGATCGATCAGATACTCGCGGCCGAGAACGGCGTGATCATTTACCTCCATCAGGAGGGACGCGGCATCGGGCTTGCGAACAAGATTCGCGCCTACGCGTTGCAGGACAAGGGACTCGATACGGTGGAAGCCAATCTCGAACTGGGATTCGAAGAGGACCTCCGCGACTACGGAATCGGCGCGCAGATCCTGCGCGACCTGGGCGTGGGCGAAGTGCGCCTGTTGACCAATAATCCGCACAAACTGGAGAGCCTCAGGCGCTACGGCGTCACGGTGACTCGGGTTCCGCTCGAGATTCCGCCCAATCCCGGCAATATCAACTATTTGCGGACCAAGAAGGAAAAGCTCGGTCATCTCTTCTCCGAACTCAAACTGGTATCCTGACGATTGCTTCACGTGAGCCGCGCCGCGATGGCGCGCTCTTTGACCTATGGGAACAAGACACGAGGGTCGCGAGCTGGCGCTCAAGGCCCTTTACCGAATCGATATCTGCGGCGGAGCCTCGAACGACGAGCTGGTCAGCCTGTTCGCGAGCTTTCCGTCCGATGACGAAGTGCGAAAGTTTGCGACTTCGATCATCGAAGGTGTTCGCGGCGATCAGCGCGAGCTTGACGCGCGAATCGCCGACGCGCTCGAGCACTGGTCCATCCGCCGTCTCTCGCGAATCGATCACAACATCATGCGGATGGCTCTCTGGGAGATGCTGAACCTGCCCGAAGTCCCGCTTCGGGTAACGATCGATGAGGCGATCGAGCTTGCGAAAATCTACGGAGATCGTGAGTCGGGGCGCTTCGTGAACGGCGTCCTCGATCAGATCGCGGAAAAGCTCAACCTTAAGGGCAAGGGTGAAGACCGCACGGCAAAATCTGGTTAGGCTGCTGTTGTCCTGCGCGATATTCGTCGCCGGGTGCGGCTATCATTTCGGAGCATCCGGCACGAACCTCCCGGCGCAGTCGCGCACGATCTATGTCGAGCGCTTCCTGAACCAGACTCGCTTAAGCGGCATCAACGACGAGTTCGATCGTTACATGAAAGACGAAATCGCCAACCATCATCGTCTCGAAGTCGTCGACAACCCCAACGGTGCGGACCTCGTGCTGTCGGGCACGGTCGTCGGCGGCAATACGATCCCTTACGCTTTCAACTCCGTTCTCGAGCCCACCCTTTATGGTTCGAACCTGTCAATCAACGCGCGGCTGCTCGATCGTCGTTCGAATCGCGTCATATGGCAGGGCGGCGTTGGAGACAGCGAACGGATGCCGGTGGTTGCGCAAGCCGTCGTGTCGACCACGCCGCAGTTCCTGCAGCAGAATCTGCGCTCGGGTGATATCGCGAATATGACCGACATCCAGGTTGCGCAGAGTCAGACCAGTGCTGCTCAGAATCAGTCGATGGCGAACCTCGCACAGCAGGTATACGACTCGATGGCGTCGGGATTCTGAACGGCGTACGCGTCGACGCGATGCCCTCGGAAAACGCTCTCTCGATGCTCCGCGCGACAGCAGCGCGCCGTCCGCTCTCGCCGGTGATCGCGATCGCAGGGCCGCATGCCTTCCTGCGCGAGTACCTGACAGGCGCCATCGTCAAACGCCTTGTCGCCGAAGGTTTCCAGCATCGAAGCGCGCAGATCGCGAATACTTCCGACGCGATCGAGTTCGCCGAGGAGGTCGGCGGCGGCGATCTTTTCGCGCCGCGCCGTGTATTCGTATGCCGTATGATGCGATCGTTTCGCGAGCGCGCGGGCGAAGAGGAAGCGGCGGGCGAAGGCGATCGGAAGAGCGGCGGCGACGGGGCGATTCTCGATGTGATCACAGAGTATCGGGGCCCCGGCCATCTTGTTTTCGTTTACGATCGTGAGCAGGCGCCGGCCAAAATACGCCGCGCCGTCGAGAGCGAGGGGACGCTCGTCAACTGCATGCGCCCGTTTGACAATCAGCTTGCCCAATATGCGCAGGCGTTCGCGCGCGGCGCGGGATTGGAGATTGGGCCGGACGCGGCCGAGACCCTCGCTGCCCGTCATGGCGGCGATCTATCGGCGATGGCAAATGCTCTCGCCAAGCTCGCGATATCCCTGGAGCCCGGCGCGAAGGTTAAGCCGTCGGACTTGAACGAAGCCGCGACATCGAAGATTCCCGAGCCGTTCGAGATCGCCGAAGCGGTCTCCCAGGGGCGCGTCGCTGACGCGCTTCAGAAACTCGAGCGCGCGCTCGCCAGCGGTCGCGATCCCGTCGAGATATTGTCGGTCGAACTGATTCCTGTGGTGCGCCGGATGGTGCTTGCGGCTTCGATGATCGCGTCGAAGAGGCCGACCGCCGAGGTCGCAGCCGCCTTCGGGATGAATCCGATGAGTCCGCTTGTGACGCGTGCAATCGAGGGTGCGCGGCGTTTTGGATTGCCGCGTCTCACGCGGTCGTTCGCGCGCGTCGGAGAGATGGACGCGAAGTTCAAGAACGGCGAGATAAAGGATCGCGCCGGCGCCCTGTCCGCGTTTGTGCTGGAACTAACCGCTGAATGACGACCCAGCCCGGCTGGATCTTGTCCGGATCACCCAGGTTGTTCAGGAGAAAATCAGGCGAAAACGCCTGATGTTGCTCGATTTTCTCGGGTGCCTATTTGGGTTCGTTTGGTAATTTTCGATTCGTCAGAGCGCTAGCACGCGATCAGGAAGCCGGCTGAGCGGTCTTCGCGCGATGGAGTCGGGCCGAAAGCCGTGCCGCCTTGCGCCGCGCGGTGTTGCGATGGAGCGTGCCTTTCGACGCGGCCTTGTCGAGCGAACTGATCGCCTCGCGAAGCTTCTGCTCCGCTGTCGCGGGATCAGCGGCGATCGCCTCGGCAGCCTGCTTCACAGCGGTGCGGACGTTCGAACGGTCCGCGCGGTTGCGTTCCGCTCGCTTGAGATTCTGACGATGGCGCTTCTGCGCCGACGGATGATTCGGAATATGGGGCATAGCCTTTCTTAGCTAACAGCGCCTTGGAATCGGGTCAATAGATCGCGGTTTGCGCTCCTGTCCGGAAT
>DASPQU010000457.1:0-6853 GCA_035624805.1 Binataceae bacterium (SeqCode)
CAGTGCTGCGCTGATTTTCTGGCTTAATTCGCTTCTTGCTGCCGACTTGAATGAATCGCCCTCTGCGCTGGGCAATCGATTCAACTCCGCTTCAGCTTCTTCGCCCCTTAGTACGTTATGCCGTCCCTCGCGGCGCCAAAAGTCAATCGCAAGATTCGCCGCGATCCGGTACAGCCAGGTTGAGAAACTCGATCGCGACTCGAAGCTCGCCAGATTCTCGTAGGCGCGTACAAACGTTTCTTGAGCGAGTTCGAGCGCGTCTTCCTGGTTATGTACGATCGCAATGGCCACCCCCACGACGCGACGTTCGTACCGTTTGACCAGCTCGCCGAAGGCTTCCGTATCGCCTTTGCGGGCCTTCGCGATGAGCTCGGCATCGTCGCCGTTTGGACGGCTCTGCGTTCTCAATGGTTTTAGACGATGGGTTGCGGTGCGAAATTCAGAGGAATTTTCGCTCACTGTTCAGCTTGCGGCAGCCAGTTCAGCCCAGTTCGGGCCCCATTTGAGGTCCGCCTTGAGAGGAACCACAAGCTCTGCCGCGCTTTCCATATCGTTTCGTGCGGCCTCTCGCGCCTCTTCGAGGGCAGCCTCTTCGACTTCGAGCAACAGCTCGTCATGCACCTGAAGCAGGATTTTCGCAGCGATTTTGCGATGCTTCAGAGTCGCAGCCAGCCGGATCATCGCAACCTTTATCAAATCCGCCGCGGTTCCCTGGATAGGAGTGTTAACCGCGATTCTCTCGGCCTGAGATCGCGATCCGCCCTGCGGGGCATTGATCTCGGACAGATAGCGACGACGACCGTACATCGTTGTCACATAACCATTCTCACGCGCTTTCGCCAAAGTTTCGTCGGTAAAAGCGCGGACACCCTCCAGACGCTCGAAGTAGCGCCGAATGTAATCCGATGCCTGAGCGAGGGGAATACCGAGCGAGCCGGCGAGCCGATTCGGTCCCATCCCGTAGATAATGCCGAAATTTATAGTCTTCGCTATCCGGCGGGCGTTCGAATCCACTTTGTCGGCCGACACGCCCAGCAACTCCGTCGCCGTGCGGATATGAATGTCTTCGTTATTCTGAAATGCGCTCACCAGCGTTCGGTCGCGCGATAGATGGGCCAGCACGCGAAGATCGATTTGCGAATAATCGGCAGACAGCAGGACGCATCCGGGTTCCGCGACGAACGTGCGTCGAATCCGAAGCCCGTCTTCGCTGCGCGTCGGGATGTTCTGGAGATTCGGATCGCTGGAGCTGAGGCGTCCGGTGGCGGTCAGCGCCTGATGAAACGTCGTATGGATTCGCCCGGTTTTGGGATTGATCAGATCGAGCAGGGCGTCGCTGTACGTCGATTTAAGTTTCGACACCGAGCGATATTCGAGCAGCTTGCGAGGCATCGGATGGATCTCGGCAAGCTTTTCGAGTGCGTCGGCGTCGGTCGAATATCCGCTCTTGGTGCGCTTGAGTCCGCGCGCTGTCAGCTTGAGATCGGTGAACAGGACCTCGCGAAGCTGAAGCGGGGAGTTCAGATTGAATTTCCGGCCCGCAAGTTCGTAGCATTCGTTTTCAAGACGCGCCGCCTCTTCGCCGAACTCGGCCGACGCGCGCTTGAGAGCGTTCGCATCGACTTTGATTCCGTCGCGCTCCATCTCGGCCAGCACTACTGCGCACGGGATTTCGATATCGCGGAACAGCGGCTCCAGCCCGTCGTTATTCAGTCGCGTCGCCAGCACGTCGCGCAGCGTCGCGATTATCGCTGGTTCCGAGCCGGTCAGCGCTCCAGCGGAGAGGCCGGCGACGTAATCGTGGAACAGGGTAACCAGCGAAGGTTCCGGCTTTCCCGAATTTACAAGGAATCCTGCGAGCATCACGTCGAAATCGACGCCCCGCAGCTCGATCCCGAGGCGTCCGAGTGCGCCGATATGCGTTTTCAAATCGTGGCAGGACTTCGGCGTAGGACCGGAGAGAATCGGAGCAAGCGTTGCGATCGTTCCGGATTCAGCGACAAAGGTTTTGCCGTCTCCGGAAATCTTGAGCCGCTCGCGCCTGGAGTCTTCCACGGCCGTGAGATGGAATGAGATTCGCGGCGCTGCGGCAAGTTCCTTTACGACGGCGGCGGCGTTCTCGCTCGTGATCGCGATTTCCTCGCCCGCGCTCACGGGAAGCTTGACCTCCGCGGGCGTAAGCTCGGCGAGGAGCGACGTGAATTCCATCTCGCGCAGAAGCGACGCAGCCGCCCCATGATCGATTCCATGCCACTCGAGGTCCTCGGGTTCGATATCCAGCGGAACGTCGGTATCGATACGAACGAGCTTGCGAGCCAGTTCTACGTCCGCACGATGAGCTGCGAGTAGTCCTGCGACGCGTTTCGCGCCGCGAATCCTGGTCGATTTCTCGACCTTGTCGAGACTGCGGTAGAGATTGTCGAGATTTGCGAACTCTTGGATGAGCGCGCTCGCGGTCTTTTCGCCGACTCCCGGAACGCCTTTCACGTTGTCGATGGGATCGCCCGTGAGAGCCTGGATATCGACCAGTGCCGACGGCTCGACGCCGAAGCGCTCGCGCACTTCGCGCACTCCCGTCCATTTGTCGCGCATCGTATCCCAGAGCCGCGTATGCGGCCCGACGTTTTGCATGAAGTCCTTGTCTGCAGTGACGATCACGGTATCGAAGCCCGCCTTCGACGCGCGTCCGGCGAGAGTCGCGATAACGTCGTCGGCCTCGTAACCGTCGCGAACGATGCTGACGATGCGGAACGCTTCGACTGCGCGATGGATATACGGGATTTGCACACCGAGATCGTTGGGCATCTCCTGGCGATTGGCCTTGTAGTCTTCAAAGAGGTCGTCGCGGAAGGTTTTCTTCGGCGAATCGAAAACCACTGCGATATGGCTGGGATGGCCGTCCTTGATGAGCTTGAGCAGCATCCGGATGAACCCGTACACCGCGTGCGACGGCGTCCCGCGCGAAGTCGTCAGGGGCGGGAGCGCGAAGAACGCCCTAAAGACGTATCCGGACCCGTCCACCAGGAACAATTGCGGTCGCTGCTCGGCCATCAATCGCAGCCTATCCGAAGGAGCCTGTCGAGAAAAAGCAGCGCCCGAAATCGGATGGCGAGGGCGATGTTGTTCGATTTGACAGAGACACGCAGACGGCGTTATTTGGAAGATTAGTGATTACTCACTAACTTCTTGGGAGGATGCGATGGATTTCAGATTCAGCGCGGAAGACGAGAAATTCCGGGACGAATTTCGATCCTGGCTCGACGCCAACACCCCCGACGACAGCCGCGGCAAGGACGAATGGACCGCCGGCCTCGAATGGCATCGCCGGATGCACGCGGGCGGATGGGTCGGAATAAGCTGGCCCGGGGAATACGGCGGACGCGGCGCCAGCCTTACCCAACAGATCCTCTACAACCGAGAGTACGCTCGCGCGCGCAGGCCGCAGCTAGTCAACACCATCGGGATCGGGATGGTCGGTCCGACGCTGATTCGATGGGGCACCGAGGAACAGAAAAAGCGCCACGTCGCGAAAATTCTCTCCGCCGAGGAAATCTGGTGTCAGGGATACTCTGAGCCCAACGCAGGCTCGGATGTCGCTTCGCTGACCACGCGAGCGGTCGAGGACGGCGACTACTTCATCGTCAACGGCCAGAAGGTTTGGACCACCGATGCCCATCACGCCGACTGGTGCATCCTGCTCTGCCGAACCGATCCCGACGCGCCTAAACATCGGGGGATAAGCTATCTGCTCGTCGATATGCACAGCCCCGGCGTCAATGTACGTCCGCTCAAGCAGATAACCGGCGATTCGAACTTCAACGAGATGTTTTTTGACGACGTCAGAGTGCCGCGGAAAAATCTGGTCGGCGAGAAGAATCAGGGATGGCAGGTCGCGATCACCACGCTGATGTTCGAGCGTACTTCTATCGGCGGAGGGCTGAGCGTGACCGATACAGTCGCCGAATTGGCTGCGCTCGCCAAGTCTATCGCGCGATCGCATGGCACCGCCTGGGACGATCCGGGCGTGCGTCAAACCGTCGCGCGCTTTGAATGCGAGGCGCAGGCGCTCAGATACACGGAACTGCGCCAACTTACGAAACGGCTCAAAGGACTGCCTCCGGGACCGGAGGGTTCGGTGCTCAAACTTCACGCCAGCGAGCTGAACTTGCGCATCAACGCGTTCGCGATGGAGATACTAGGTCCATATAGTCCGATTGAGTACGACGGTGCGTTCGGGATCGATCGCGGACGATGGTCGTACCGGATGCTTGCGTCGCGCGCCTTGACAATCGCGGGCGGCACCAGCGAAATCCAACGCAACATTATCGGAGAGCGCGTGCTCGGATTGCCAAAGGGATGAACATCGACGCGATACGGCGCGCGCACCCGCAAAGGATGCGCGCGCCATCTTAAAATGCCCGTTCGTGAGAAACGAAAGCGACTGCCGGCCAACGAACGCGAAGCGCAGATCCTGCACGCGGCGATGCGCGCGTTCGCGCGATCGAATTATCGTCTTGCGGGAACCGCGGATATCGCAGCTGAAGCGGGAATCGCGGAGCCGACAATCTACAAATATTTCCCGAGCAAGAAAGAGCTTTTCATCCGAATTCTCAAACGTGTCGGCGATCGAATCCTCGACAGATGGAAAGGGATCGAGGCCGGCGAGCCCGACGCCGTCTCGGCGTTGAGGCGTATCGGACGGACGTACTTGGAGACACTGCGTTCACACGGCGACGAACTCAAAATGCAGTTCCAGGCGCTCGCCGAGTCCGACGATCCGGAAATCGCGCGCCAGCTTCGCGAGAATCATCAGGCGTACATCCGATTCCTCGCCGCACTCGTCGAGCGGGCGAAAGAAGAGAACGACCTTCGGGCTGATGTCGATTCTTACGCGGCCGGATGGTTGCTGAACGGAATCGGCTTCACAATGACGATGGCGCGTCTGCTCAAGATCGATTCAAAGTCCGCCGAAGGGCCGCCCGAAGGAATGATCCTCGGCTATTTGGAGTGGATGATGCCGTCGCGCTCGCGGCCAACTCCGAAATCAGACGGTAATCACCGCCGAAAATCGTAGCGACGCGCCCTCAGCCCCAAAACCACCTCGATTTTTGGTCCCGGTTGTTCACAATCGGGCGTCTTAACATCGTCAAACGCTTGTAATATGAAAGTAGTCCCGGTGTGTGGCAGATTATGCGCGGTAGCGGATGTTTGATGGTGGGAATCTCCAGCAGCGCTGCTATCGGTTGAATCACCGGATCAGAATATTCGTCTTTTTGAAGAGCAGGGTTTGTGGCCGACGTTCCCGAAACGACCGCAATGATCGAAGTTAAGAACCTGACGAAGTCCTATGGGGACTTTGTCGCGATAAAGAACGTCTCGTTCGTTGCCGAGCGCGGATCGATTCTAGGTTTTCTGGGACCCAACGGAGCCGGGAAGACTACCACGATGCGGATAATCACGGGCTTTATGCCCGCCACGTCCGGCACCGTTCTAATCGACAGCCTCGACATTTTCGCCAATTCGCTCGAAGCGCGCCGTAAAATCGGATATCTGCCGGAAAACCCTCCGCTCTATTCGGACATGCGCGTCGATGCGTATCTGAAATTCGTCGCACGACTGCGCGGTGTCGCGCGCTCGGCGATCGACGACGCTCTGGATCGCGTCGTCGAGTCATGCGGGCTGGTCGACGTGGCCCATCGCATATGCGGGCAGCTTTCCAAGGGCTTTCGCCAGCGCGTCGGACTCGCTCAGGCGCTGATTCACGATCCTCCTGTGCTGGTGATGGACGAACCTACGATCGGGCTCGATCCGCGCCAGATTCACGAAATTCGCGAGCTGATCAAGCACCTCGCCGGGCAGCGCACGGTCGTGCTTTCGACTCATATCCTGCCCGAGGTTTCGCACATCTGCGACAAGGTCGTGATCATCAACGACGGCACGGTGGTGCTCGAAGAGAAGCTATCCGAGATGGAAGAGGGCCGATCGCTTGAAGACGTTTTCCTCGAAGCGATCTCGCGCGAGCGGCACGATCTGGCCGGCGCGGGCGAGGAAACGCTGGAGGAGGTGGGGGCGGGACGCGCCTAGGCGCGCGCGCCGTTTCGCAATGAAGAACTCGCTTACGATCGCCGGCAAGGAACTGGCGGCATACTTCGTCCAGCCGGTCGCGTACGTGGTGATGACGGTGTTTCTGCTGCTGGGCGGATTCTTTTTCTTCGCCCTGCTCAGGCGCTTCGACATGATCATCCAGATGTACGCTGCGATGCAGAATCCGCAGACGCTCGCGCGCATCAACCTCAATCAGATGGTTATCGAGCCGCTGCTGCACAACCTCTCGATTGTTCTCGTCATCCTGGTGCCGGCGATCACGATGCGGTCGTTTGCCGAGGAAAAGCGCAGCGGCACCTATGAATTGCTGCTGACCGCGCCGATTCGCACCGGCGAGATCGTCGCCGGCAAATTTATCGCGGCGGCCGCGTTCATGCTCATCATGATCGCACTGGCCGGGTTATTTCCGATTATCTTGATTATCTTCGGAAATCCCGAGATCGGCGTGATGGCGTCGGGCTATCTCGGGCTTGCCCTGCTGGGCGTGAGCTTCGTTGCGGTCGGGATGTTCACCAGCTCGCTCACCCAGAACCAGATCATCGCGGCGATCTCGTCGTTCGGCCTGCTGCTGCTGCTCTATGTGATCTCATGGCCGGCGCAGGCGGGTGGTGCGGAGTTCGCCGGGCTTTTGAAATATCTCTCGCTGCCCGATCATTTCAGCCAGATGGTCTCCGGGATCATCGACAGCCAGGACATCGTCTATTTCCTGAGCGTGATTCTCGTGGCGCTGTTTCTGACTCAACGGTCG
>DASPQU010000458.1:0-3410 GCA_035624805.1 Binataceae bacterium (SeqCode)
TGCGATGCCACCGACGCCTCGGCGACCTTGACCTGTTGACGGTAATCCTTGTCATCGACTTGCGCGATCAATGTGCCTGCGTCGACCCATTGGCCTTCATCGAACGGCAAAACGGTAATGCGCGACTCGATATCCTTGAAACTCAACAGGCTTTCGTGCGCTTCGATATTTCCCGACACGATGAGGAAGTTACTATTGTTCGCGCTCCAAGGCCGATAGATCCACAATGCGATTGCGCAAAGCACGATCGCAATGCCCGGGAGTATCCACCAACTCGCGAAAAAGCGTTTCAAATCCAGCCCATTCGCAGCGCATCAGCGCTCGTCAGCAAGAAGCCTCAAGCGTTTGCTGAGCCAAAGCCGTGCCATCCAGGGTGCCTGAATCAAGAGCCGACCGATACCTACAGCATCAGATTCTTTGTCTAAGTGTATCGATCGGAGCCATTGGTGGCCGCGACGAACTCGTCGTGAGTGACGAAAATCCATCCCTGAAAAACGAATTCGACAACAGATTACTACAATCGAACAAGGTGAACTGGGCATTCAATATGCTAGCTGACGATACGGTCGAATAGCGTAGAGTCGAACTTTCATGTCGAAACGAATCGCCTGGGAACCGATCGTAAAGGCGAGCGCATCGCGGACCGTCGCTCCGAACCTGCGCGACTACGATACGGCCCGACGCGAATTCTCGTGGGGAGCTGCTCGGGCGGACCTTGAAGGCTTGCCCGGCGGTTGCGGGCTCAATATCGCGCATGAAGCGGTCGATCGTCATGCCCGCGGTCCGCGTCGCGACCGTCTTGCACTTCGATGGCTCGGGCGGCACGGAGAGGTGCGCGATTTCACGTACGCCGAACTGCAGGCGCTTACAAATCGATTCGCAAATGTGCTGCGGCGTCTCGGATTGCAAAAGGGCGAGCGGGTTTTCGTTCTCGCGGGACGTATTCCCGAGCTTTATGTCGCTGCTTTGGGCACGCTGAAAAACGGCAGCGTTTTCTGCCCGCTTTTCTCGGCCTTCGGTCCCGAACCGATTCGTCAGCGGATTACGATCGGCGATGGTCGAGTGCTCGTGACCACACCGACGCTCTACAAACGCAAGGTCGCCGAGATTCGCGCCGCCCTTCCTGGCTTGCGTCACCTGCTGCTGGTCGGCGCTGCTGACGAGCTGAGCGCGATTCCGGACACCCTTGACCTGAATCGGATGATGGCCGTGGCGGACGACAACTTCGAGATTCCTCCCACCAATCCGGAGGATCTCGCGCTGCTGCATTTTACGAGCGGCACGACAGGAAAGCCCAAGGGCGCGATGCATGTGCATCAGGCCGTGATTGCCCATCACGCGACCGGGTATTACGCGCTCGATTTCCACCCCGGCGACATCTTTTGGTGCACCGCCGATCCGGGATGGGTGACGGGCACCTCCTACGGGGTCATCGCGCCGCTCACCCACGGCCTGACCAGCATCATCGACGAGGCGGACTTCGACGCCGAGCGTTGGTACGGGATTATCCAAAAGGAAAAGGTCACTGTATGGTATACGGCTCCGACCGCCGTCCGGATGATGATGAAGGTCGGTGCCGAGACGGCCCGTAACTTTGACACGAGTTGCCTGCGATTAATCGCAAGCGTCGGGGAGCCTCTCAATCCCGAAGCGGTGGTATGGGGCCAGGAGGCCTTCGGGCTGCCGATTCATGACAATTGGTGGCAGACTGAAACCGGCGGCATCATGATTGCCAACTACGCCGCGATGGATATTCGGCCCGGCTCGATGGGACGCCCGCTTCCCGGTATCGAGGCGGGAATCGTTCGTCGTCTTGAGGGCGGCGGCGTCGAGGAAGTAACCAAGCCCGACGTCGAAGGTGAACTCGCGTTGCGTCCGGGCTGGCCGTCGATGTTTCGCGGCTATCTCAACGAAGAAGAACGCTACCGCAAGTGCTTCGCTGGGGGATGGTATCTGACGGGCGATCTCGCCAGTCGCGACGCCGATGGATACTTCTGGTTCATCGGACGCGCCGACGACGTAATCAAATCGTCGGGCCATCTCATCGGTCCCTTTGAGGTCGAAAGCGCGCTGATGGAGCATCCCGCCGTCGCAGAGGTCGGCGTCATCGGCAAGCCCGATCCGGTCGCAGGCGAGGTCGTGAAGGCGTTCGTCGCACTAAAGCCAGGATTCCAGCCGGGCGAGGAGCTGATGCGTGAGCTGCTCGGCTTCGGGCGCAAGCGTCTGGGCGCCGTCGTCGCGCCGAAAGAGATAGCCCTGGTGCCGAGCGTTCCGAGAACGCGCAGCGGCAAAATCATGCGCAGGCTCCTCAAGGCGCGCGAGCTCGGACTGCCCGAAGGCGACATCTCAACTTTGGAGAGTGCCCAGTGATGGCATCGCAACCGAAAATGACCGGACCCGCGATCGAGCGCGAACACGCGATGCATCTGCTGCGCGAGATGATTCGCATTCGGCGGTTCGAGGAAAAATGCGCCGAGCTTTACAGCGCCGCGAAGATTCGCGGCTTCCTTCATCTGTACATCGGAGAAGAAGCGGTCGCTGTCGGTGCGATGCAGGCGCTCGACCCCGACGACGCAATCGTTGCGACTTATCGCGAGCACGGACACGCGCTTGTCCGCGGCATCTCGGCCGAATCGATCATGGCTGAGATGTACGGCAAGCAGGAGGGATGCAGCCGCGGGCGCGGCGGCTCGATGCATCTGTTCCATGCCGGCACACGATTCTACGGCGGCAATGCGATTGTCGGTGGCGGACTGCCGCTCGCAGTTGGCCTCGCGCTGGCGGACAAGATGCAAGGCCGCGCTCGCGTCACGGCCTGCTTCTTTGGCGAGGGCGCCGTCGCTGAAGGTGAATTTCACGAATGCATGAATCTGGCGGCATTGTGGAAGCTCCCGGTTCTGTTTTGCTGCGAGAATAATCTCTACGCGATGGGCACTGCCCTTGGACGCTCCGAATCCGAGACCGACCTGTGCCTGAAAGCATCGAGTTACGAAGTGACGGCGTGGCCGGTCGATGGGATGGATGTCGTCGCGTGCGAGCACGCCGCGCGTCGAGCCGCGCTCGCGGTGCGCGGCGGCGACGGTCCATGCTTTCTCGAATTTCGCACCTACCGCTTCCGCGCTCATTCGATGTTCGATCCGCAGCTATATCGCGACAAGGCCGAAGTCGAGCAATGGAAGAAACGCGATCCGATCTCCAACTTCGAGGACACGCTGCGAGCTGCGGAGCTACTCGACGACCAGGCTCTCAAGACGATCGAGGACGAGGTCGAGGCTGAGATAGCCAAATCGGTCGAGTTCGCCGAAGCAGGCACGTGGGAAGCGGTCGAGGATCTGTCCAAGTTCGTCTATTCGGAAGAGACGGAGCAATGACGGAACCTGCAAAAACCATCCGCACTACCTATCGCGAGG
>DASPQU010000459.1:0-3943 GCA_035624805.1 Binataceae bacterium (SeqCode)
CGCAGGGTCTTCGCAAGATCAACGTGCGACCGAACGTGATTCTGACCAGTCCGCTCAAGCGTTCCGTCGAAACCGCGCAGATTCTGGTCGAGCATCTTCCCAGCGCGTCGCTGGAAAAGATGCCGGCGCTGTCTGCCGGCGCCGAGCCCAACGCGATCATTTCGGCGCTGCGCGGCTATGCGAAGCTTGACGAAGTGATGCTGGTCGGGCATCAGCCCGATCTCGGGCGGCTCGTCTCTCATCTGCTGACGGGCGACGGGGGCCAGGTGACTGTGGATTTCAAGAAAGGCGCGGTGGTCTGCGTCGAAACCGAGCTGGCGCAGCGTCGCAGCCCCGCGGTCCTGCTCTGGATGCTGACTCCGAAGCAGCTCCGCGCGTTCTAAAGTCTCCGCTAATACGTGCCGCTCGCGGATGTTCCCGATGCGTCCACCGCGAAGCGCGCGGGCGGCGTCCATGGCGTACCGAGCGAATCGAACTGCGCGATGAAGTCGTCGATATCTGCCCGATTGCTGCTCGTGCGAATCAGCGATCGGATCATCGCGGGGCGATCGACAGCACGCTGGCGCGTCATTGCGCGCAACGAGCGATCCATCAGCGCGTTCACGACCTTCGCGCCGGGAATCGATTTTCCGTCGGAACCGATAAGCGTCCCCGCGCTGATCTCCGAAAGCGCCGTGCGCAGATATTCGACGTGCGGCGATTCGTCGCTGCGGATATAGCGAACAAGATTCGCCGCTTTTTCAGGAGCATCCGAAACTGGGGGATCGGACAAAACCTCCTCGGCCCAGGCGAACGTCGAGGCCGCAAACACCTCGATTATCAAAACGTTGATCATGAACGAGAGCAGACGCTCGACCGCATCGCCGATCTCGGGAAACATCGCGGGCGGTTGCCCGCTGCCGCGTCGCGCCATGATGGTGGCGAAAATTTCCGGCGAGATGGCGGGATTGGACAGCGCCGCATCGCGCGCCGCCTCCCACATCTGACGATGGCCTCCCTCGGCCTCCCATCCCGCCTCGTCGCGCGCGTGCGCCTCGAACAATCCTCCCGTGAGATGAGCGAGCGCAGTGCCCCGCGTATCTTCGCGGATGAAACTGGAGAGCGGCGGAACCGGGACTTCGCGAATCATCGCGCCGAATCCTTCGATAATCGCAATCTCGGTCAGGACGCGTACGATCGGCTCACGCACTCCGGCGCGCAAAAGGAATTTCGCCTGCTCGACGTTGGGCGTATACGGCGGAACACAATCTTCGGGCACTTCGAGCAGCGGATGCGATGTCCGAATATGCTGCTCCTGCCATGCTGCGATCGCCGGCACGCGCCATCGCGTACGCGGGGAGCGGTAGTTGCCGTCCACATCGAAGCCGCCGTGGCATCGCACGCCGTTAACGATCAGAGGACTGTCGTAATGAGGATTTTCCAACAGCTCTTCCGAGCTGAAGGACGGCTTTGAATCACCCACGATTTTTGGTTCTCCCGGCTGAACCTAACGTACGTTAGGGGAACTGGTCAGGTCAAGGCAGAATTCGCCGGACCTCTGCTGACCGGAGAGTCATTTCCAGTACATCGAAAATCCTTTTGCGCGATCGGCAGGGAAATGTAATTTTTAAGAACTCATTAGGCGACTTCCGGGATGGCGGCGACTCCAAAAAGCGCGGACCAAACGCAGAACCCGGCCGCGGCAGCATCCGCAGCCGCCGCGGCGCACGATATCGTCGAGTTCTCGTCCGCCCGAAAATGGGTCATCGCATTCTCCGTGATGCTCGGCACCGTGCTCGAGGTGCTCGACAGCTCGATCGTCAACGTCTCGCTGCCTCACATGCAGGGCAGCTTCTCGTCGAGTGTCGACGAGATCGCGTGGGTCGTCACGAGCTATCTGGTCGCCGCCGGCATCACGATTCCGATGACCGGATGGATTGCGGAGCGCTTCGGGCGCAAGCGCTATTTCATCATCTCGATCACGATGTTCGTCGGCGCGTCGGCGCTGTGCGGCGTCGCCCAATCTCTTAATCAGATCGTCGCCTTTCGGCTGCTGCAGGGCGCGGCCGGCGCCGCGATGATGCCGCTGTCGCAGGCAATTCTGATGGAGACGTTCCCGCCGCGCGAGCAGGCGATGGCGATGGCGGTGTGGGGAATCGGGATGATGGTCGCGCCGATCATGGGCCCTACCGTGGGAGGATGGATCACCGACACGTGGAACTGGCGCTGGAACTTCTACATCAACGTCCCGATCGGCACGCTCGGCATGTTCATGGTCAGCCGTTTCGTCGAGGACCCGCCCTACATGCGCCAACTCAAGCGCGGGCGTATCGACTTTGTCGGCATCCTCGGCCTGATTACGTTTCTGGGCCTGGGCGAGATCGTGCTCGAACGCGGCGAGCGCTCGGACTGGTTTCAGGCGCCGTGGGTCGTATGGTGCACGATTATCGCGGTTAGCGCGCTTGCGATCCTGATTTACAACGAGCTGCGCGTCGAGGATCCGATCATCGATCTCAGAATCCTCAGCGACATGAACTTCTCGCTTCCGGTCACGTTGATCATTTTCCTGACCTTTACGCTCTACGGCACCGGAATCCTCAATCCGATTTTCCTTCAGGAACTGCTCGGCTATACCGCATCGAAGGCCGGCGTGGTAATGGCGCCGCGCGGGGTCGGGACGATGTGCGCGATGCTGGTGCTCGGCTCGGTCTCGCGTCACGGCTACGACACGCGCCCGCTGGTGGGGATCGGATTCGCGTTCGTGGCCATCGCGATGTGGTCGCTCTCCGGACTGAATCTCCAGTCCGATACGTTCCGCATCGTGTGGCCGACTGTGCTGCAGGGTCTGGGGACCGGCCTGGTATTTCCGGGACTGTCGGCGGCGGCGCTAAGCTCGATGCAGCGTCAGAAGATGCAGCGCGCGGCGAGCTTGTATTCCGTGACGCGCAACCTCGGCGCTGCGATCGGAACGTCGTATCTCACCACGCTTCTCATCCGGCGAGAGCAGGTTCGCCAGCATCATCTGGTCGAGCACGTATCTGTCTTCAATCTGCCGAGAATGCATCTTCCGGGGCCGGGCGGCGGCGTCGACCTCGCGCGACAATTACTGGCGGGCCAAAAGGCGGGCCTCGCGATGGTCTACGGATTGATACAGCGCGAAGCCGCGATGCTCTCGTTCAATGACATCTACCGAATGCTGACGGTCCTGATGGTCGTGCTGATTCCCACCTTCCTGTTCCTCCAGCGCGATCGCCGCAATATGCCCGCCCACGCCGTCGAATAGGCGACTCATCCACAAAACCTCTTTGCGCGAATGCTTACGCGTGCGATATTCGGGAGCGGTCGCAGATCTTTGCGCGGGTGGGGAAGAATCGTGCGAACAAAACAATTGCTAATCATCGCCGTGGCCATGCTGATGGCGTCGGCTTCATCGTCGCGCGCCGAGGATATCCCCGGGCTTGGGACGCCCGCGGATATCTTCAAGCCGCAGTTCGAGGCGCTGTCGTTTCGCCATATGGAGGCGCTGTTCCCGAGTCGGAAAATCGCGCGTTCGGGAGACGTGTCGAAGCTGCCGCTCGCGCCGAAACAACTCTCGGACGTGCCTTACAAATACAAAGGCGATCGCACACTGCTGGATTTTCTCAAGCGCTCGCATACGACGAGTTTCGTGGCGATCAAAGATGGGCGCGTCGCGATGGAGCGCTACTTCGACGGCGCAAGTCCTGCTTCGACTTTCACTTCGTGGTCCGTGGGAAAATCGTTCACGTCAACGCTGGTCGGACTCGCGCTGGCCGACGGCAAAATCTCAAGCATCGATGATCCCATAACCAAGTACATCCCCGAGCTGAAAGGCTCCGGATACGACGGCGTGCAGATAAAGGACGTCCTGCAGATGTCGACGGGCGTCAAGTTCGTCGAGGAGTATAAGGACACGCCGGAATCAGATGTTTCGCGCATGTGGGCC
>DASPQU010000460.1:0-3436 GCA_035624805.1 Binataceae bacterium (SeqCode)
TGGGTATCTCGTAATCAATCCCGTGCGCTTTCAGATACGGCGGATAAACCGGGCCTTCCATCAGGTAGCGGGTTCCGAGTAATCCGATTTTCTTGAACCCGCGATCCGCGGCCGCTTTAGCGACCTCGTCGGCGATGTGCAGCCATGGAAGCGGCGACTTCGGAATCACTAGCGGCATCGCCTGATGCGCCGTGTTGTCAGGGCAAATCAGGAGCTCGACGCCGGACGCGACGAGCTTGCGCGCCGACGCGAGCATCATCTCGGCCACATCGTCCCATCGGTCCGCGTCGATGAAGCGCATGTATTCGCCAAGCGCGAACACGTGCATCGTGACTTCGGGATGCATATGGCGGCCGAGCAATTGCGCGCCTTCCGCGCAAATCGTTCGGAAGCACAGCGAGGCGCCTTCGGCGCTGACAGCGACGATTCCGATATGCTTCGGCATCGCCGTCCGATTTTAGCAGCGATTCGTGGAAGGAGAGACGGCTTACGCGCGCATCGATTCCCCCTCTCCTTGACCAGGAAGAGGGCCGGGGTGAGGGTGTGGAAGTGCGAGACTGCTTATGCGCGCATCAGCTCGGCTTCGTCCGCAGCGAGCGTCGCCCATACCTCGCGATCGATCGCGCGATAACGTTCGAGCGCTTCGTCGGCGCGCTTTTCGTCGCCCATCTGTTTGGCCATCTCGCGCATCTTCTTTTCGATCCACGAGAGATGCCAGTTCTCGTCCTCGGTAACCGCCTTCAGAACCTCCAGCGTCTCCTTGTCGACGCCGGGAAGCGCGGCGTGGGCGTTATATCGGCTCTGCGCGCGCTCTTCGACCACGACGGTGAGTGCGAGCAGATCGATTACGTTTTTCGGAACGCCGGTGCGCAATCCGAGGCGGCGTTGATATCCGTCCTCGACCGGAATCGGCGTGCCTCCGAGATCGGAGATTCGCTTCGTCCATAGCCAGGCGTGACGGGTTTCGTCAGACAGGTGTTTGGACATCTTCAATTGGACGTCGGAATCCTTGATGTGGCTCAGCAGGTTGAAAAGCAAGCGCGCGCCGCGTAGCTCGGCGTCGCGATAGAAGCTGAAAATCAGGATTTGCTTTTCAAGTGAGGACCTTGGCCGCGACATGTCCATCGGTATCTTTCTCCTCCGCCGATTTGCGGCTATGAATGCTCGGGGGTCCGGCGCCCCGACTCGGGATCTATTGATAAGACGAGTTCAAGAAGCTAATCGATCCTAACGACGCGGTCAAGAAACCATAAGGAACATCGCTTAATCATCGGGTTGTTCTTAAGCCTTTCTTATTATAGCAATACCGTGAACGAAAAAAAGTGATTCTGATTCCTGCTAAAAGCTCATGAATCCCACCAGTGATGCGTACTGGCTCGGTCTGCGCGCAGTTTGAGGAGTCGGCCCGAGAACATATCGTCTCCTGATCGATCGATTCGAAACTCCGCAGGCAGTTTTCGGCGCCAGCGAACGCGAAATCGTCTCAGCCGGCATCCCGAAGACCACGGCGCGCAGCATCCTTGAGTTTCGCGATTTCGACCCGGTCGAAAAGGAATTGTGCGAGCTGCCGCGAATCGGCGCGCGGCTGGTGCGATGGAACGACGACGATTATCCGCCGAATCTCCGCCATATCGCCGACCCTCCGCCGTACCTTTTCGTTCGGGGGTCAGCGCCGATCGCGGACACGCGATGTATCGCTGTGGTAGGCGCGCGCGCCGCCAGTGACGGCGGTCGCAGGATGGCTAGCCGGCTCGGTTTAGAGTTGGCTGCCAAGGGGTTCAGCGTCGTAAGCGGCCTCGCCCGTGGAATCGACGGCGAAGCCCATCAGGGCGCGCTCGACGGCGGCGGGGTGACGATCGCAGTCATGGGATGCGGCATCGACGTCATCTACCCAGCCGAGCATCGCAAGCTCGCCGATGCGATCCTGGAGAATCATGGAGCGTTGATCAGCGAGCTCCCGGTAGGCACGCAGCCGTTGGCTGAAAATTTTCCAACCCGAAATCGAATTCTCGCCGGGATTGTGCATGGGCGTGGTCGTCGTCGAAGCGGCGGAAAAAAGCGGATCGCTGATAACCGCCCGGATGGCGCTCGAGCAGGATCGCCAGGTTTTCGCCGTACCTGGAAGCCCGGTCACCGGAAAAAGCCGTGGCAGTAATCGGCTCATCAAGGACGGAGCCAAAATCGTCGAATGCGTCGAAGACGTCATTGAGGAATTGGCGCCTCAACTCGGCTTGCCGCAACCAGTTCCGGCCAGGAACAAAACGCATGAATCGAGCGGTTCACCGGATCGTGATATTGATTCGATCGGCGGAAACGAAGAATCTAAAACTGTCTTACGAACTCTAAAAGACGTGGAAAAAGTCCATGTTGACTCAATAATCGAGAGTTCCAGTCTCACGCCTCAGATCGTGCTTAGAATTCTCTTGGAGCTTGAACTCAAGGGGCTGGTGATGCAGCATCCCGGTAAGCTTTTCTCGCTCGCCTGATTTAGGCAGCATTGGAAGCGTATCGAGCCGGGCCGGCTGACCGCCTTGTGGGAGGGGCTGTCCGCCAGGAGCAGAATTACAAGTGGCAAAAAATCTCGTAATTGTCGAATCTCCGGCGAAAGCCAAAACAATCAAGCGCTATTTGGGCGCCGCCTACCAAGTTACGCCCTCCGTCGGCCACATTATCGATCTGCCGAAGAGCAAGCTCGGCGTCGATATCGAGAAGGATTTCAAGCCCGAGTATCACGTGATCCCGGGCAAGACCAAAGTCCTTCAGGAAATCAAGAACGCCGCAAAAGGCAAGGAGAATATCTACCTCGCGACCGACCCCGACCGCGAAGGCGAGGCGATCGCGTGGCATATTGCAAAGCAGCTCGGCAAGGTGACGGCCAACGTTCGCCGCGTCCTGCTTGAGGAAATCACGCCGTCAGCCGTTAAAAGCGCTATCCAGAACGCGGCCGGACTCAACGAGAAGCTCTACGATGCTCAGCAGGCCCGGCGCGTCCTAGATCGTCTGGTCGGTTATCAGATAAGCCCTCTGCTCTGGAACAAGGTAAAGCGCGGTATCAGCGCCGGTCGCGTCCAGTCGGTCGCACTCAGGATAATCGTCGAGCGAGAGAAGGAGCGCGAGGCGTTCCGCGCCGAGGAATACTGGACGCTAGACGCCCGGCTCGAGGGCGCAAATCCTCCGCCGTTCAAAGCCCGTCTGTACAGCCATAAGGGCAACCGCATCGACAACAAGGCGTACAAGCTTCCCGAGGCCGAAGCGCGGGACGTGATGGCCGCTTGCGAGAACCAGCCCTTCGTCGTCCGCAGTATCGAGCGCAAGGAGGTGCGCCGCAGCCCTGCGCCGCCGTTCATTACCTCGCGATTGCAGCAGGAGGCCTCGCGCAAGCTTTATTTCTCACCTTCGCGCACGATGAAGATCGCGCAGAAGCTGTATGAAGGTG
>DASPQU010000461.1:0-4598 GCA_035624805.1 Binataceae bacterium (SeqCode)
GGGAGGCTTGACGAACTGCATCGTGTCGTAGATTGCAAGACCCGCGGTAACAGACCCGCCCGGCGAATTGATGTACATATTGATCTCGCGCTCGGGGTCCTCGGACTCCAGAAACAAGAGCTGCGCCGTGATGACGTTGGCGAGATCGTCGGTAACTTCGCCGCCGAGGAACACGATTCGATCTTTCAGGAGGCGCGAATAGATATCGTAGGAACGCTCGCCGCGTCCGGTTTGCTCAACCACATAGGGAACCAGAATGGCCATGTTTTCAAAGCTACTCCGCCGCACCGTCATCGTCGAGCACCTTCACTTGGCCAGTGTCATCGAGCGGCCTGCCGCGCTGGGCTCGATAGTGCTTGCGTTCGTCTTTTTTCTCGCGGGAGCTACTCCGGCGAGCGCGACCGATTCGATGTCGACGCCCTCTTTCATCAAGGAGAACACAACGCGCTACTACTTGCCCGGCCCAAAGGAGGCTTCGGAGTTCACCGCAAGCGCGCATGGCAATTCCCAAGCCGGAGTGGTGATTCTGACCGAAGCGATCGCGATCAAGGAAAGCGCGCCGCCCGACATCATCAAGCATTTCGGCGAGGTCTATGCGTTCTCGCCCACGTTCATCACGGTTTACAAGGACCAGCCGACGACATTCGAGTTCTGGAATCTCCAGCCCGACGACGATCACGATTTCATGCTGGCCGATCCGTCATTTCAGGTGCTGATGCACGCGAAGCTGCCGGCGTCGACCAAGACATCGTGGATTTTCACATTCCATCGCGAGGGGGTGTTCCCGTTCTTTTGCGCCGTTCATCAACCCGAGATGAACGGCCAGATCCTGGTGCTCCCGCCCCAGAAGAAGTGATCCGGAGGACACAGATTGAGTGCTGGAGCAGGTTCCGCATGCAGAAAACCCTCACCCTAACCCTCTCCCTGGTCAGGGAGAGGGGATCAAATGGTTCTGTTAGAGGTAGGATTCCAACACTTACTAACATGCTGGTGTGTGTGCTCCCTGTTCGAGGTGATTGACCCAAGCCAACGATTCGGAAAAACAACGTATGGTCATCCGACAAACGACAATCCCCGCTTGCCCCTCTCCCTGACCAGGGAGAGGGCGCTGCGAAGCAGCGGGTGAGGGTCCGCCTGAAAAGTCAAGATTATCTAAATGTTCACCGACGAAGATGCGGCGGCCGGCGTGTCCGGCGATGTGCGATCAGGATGCCGGCGGAATCCTGGCCACCGCTTCCTTGAGGCGCGCGACCGTGCGATCGCGTCCGAGCACCGCGATAACCTCGTAGATTCCGGGGCTCACGGTTCCTCCCGTCAGCGCGACGCGAACCGGCTGCGCGAGCTGTCCGAGCTTCATCGCATAGCGCGCCAGAACACGCTCGAACGTCGCCTGGATCGCGGGCTCCGAGAAATCGCCGTCGAGCGACGAAAGCTCGCGCGCGAGCGTCTCCAGAGGCTCGCGAACTTCGGGCTTCAGGAATTTCGCCGCCGCTTTCGCATCTGTCTCGATCGCGTCCACGACGTAAAAGCGCGAGAAATCCGCCAGCTCAACCAGCGTCTTGGCGCGCTCCTTCAGCGTCGCGACCATCTTTTCCAGCCACGCGTCGTCGCCCGGGATCGGCCATCCCCGCTGCGCGATAAAAGGCTTCACGAGCTGCGCCAGATCGGCAGCGCTGCGCTGCTTGATGTAATGGAAGTTCAGCCACAGCAGCTTTTCCGCGTTGAAAATGCCGGCCGATTTGCCGCATCCGTCAAAGTCGAAGTACTTGACCAGTTCCTGTCGCGAGAAAATCTCCTGATCGCCATGCGACCATCCCAGACGCGCCAGATAGTTGATGAGCGCCTCGGGCACGTAGCCCGCATCGCGATACGCGAATACCGACGTTGCGCCGTGACGCTTCGAGAGCTTCGTCCCATCCGGTCCCATCACCATCGGCAGATGCGCATACGCGGGCGGCGTCAGCCCGAGCGCGTAAAAGATCTGCATCTGGCGCGGAGTGTTGGGAAGATGGTCGTCGCCGCGCACCACGTGCGTGATCTCAAAGTCCGCGTCGTCGAGAACGGTTGCGAAGTTGTAGGTCGGCACACCGTCGGATCGAAAGATGATCAGATCATCCAGCTCGCTGTTTTCGAAAACCGCCCTGCCCTTGATGAGATCATCGACAACCGTGTGGCCCTCGCGCGGCGAGCGAAAGCGAATCGTGTAATCGCGCCCTGCTCGCTTGTCGGGCAGCGGAAGATCGGGGGCGAATGGCAGATCGCGGCATTTGCCGTCGTAGCCGGGCTTGCGACGCTCGAGTTCCGCCTGCTTTCGGCGCGCTTCGAGCTCGGCGGCACTGCAATAGCACGGATATGCTTTGCGCTCGCGGATGAGCCGCAGAGCAGCCTCGCGATAACGATCAAAGCGGTTGGACTGGAAGTAGCGCGCGTCGGGCGGGCCTTCGTCCCACTCCATCCCGAGCCATCGCAGGCTCTCGAGTATCTCCTCGAGCGATTCGCGCGTCGATCGCTCCTGATCGGTGTCGTCGATTCTGAGGATAAACGAACCTTGGCTGTGTCGCGCAAACAGGTACGCGAACAGCCCCGAGCGTACGTTGCCGATATGAAGCGCGCCCGTTGGAGAAGGCGCGTATCGTGTGCGAACAGTCAATCAATTACTCCCATTCAATCGTCGCCGGCGGCTTCGACGTAATATCGTAAACCACGCGATTCACTCCGCGTGTTTCGTTGGTTATCCGGCTCGAAAGTCGCGCAAGGAAATTCGGATCGAGGCGCGCCCAATCGGCGGTCATCCCGTCCTGCGACTCGACCGCGCGAATCGCGATCACGCTCTCATAACTGCGCCCGTCGCCGAGCACTCCCACGGTTTTCAGCGGGAGCAGCACGGCGAACGCCTGCCATAAATTCTTGAGCGCGCCAGACGCGGCGAATTCCTCGATCACGATCCGGTCGGCGTTGCGCAGCAATTCGATTCGAGCACGGGTGACTTCGCCGACGATTCTGACGGCGAGACCCGGCCCCGGAAACGGCTCGCGATCGACGATCTCGGCGGGGATACCCAGGCGGCGCCCGGCCTCGCGGACTTCGTCCTTGAACAATTCGCGCAGCGGCTCAATCAGTTCAAGCTTCATCGCTTCGGGCAATCCGCCGACATTGTGATGGCTCTTGATCGTCGCCGACGGCCCCTTGAACGACACGGATTCGATTACGTCGGGATAAAGCGTCCCTTGGCCGAGGAATCGGGCGCCGCCGATAGCATGCGCTTCCTTCTCAAACACTTCGATAAACGTATGGCCGATAATCCGACGCTTCTGTTCGGGATCGAGCACGCCTTCAAGACGCTTGAGGAACAGCGCCGACGCATCGACAACGCGCAGATGAATTCCGAGCTGCCGGGCGAAAACGTTTTCCATCCGCTCGCGCTCGCCCCATCGAAGCAGCCCTGTATCGACGAACACGCAATCGAGACGATCGCCGATCGCGCGATGAATCAGCACGGCAGCAACGGAAGAATCGACGCCGCCCGACAGTCCCATCACGACGTGATCGTGCTCGCCGACCCTGGCGCGAATTTCGCGGATTTTCGTGTCGACGAAATTCTCCATCGCCCAGTCGCCCGGCTCGCCGCAAATTCCGAGCACGAAATTACGCAGGACCTGCGTCCCGCATGGTGTATGGACGACCTCGGGATGGAACTGGATTCCGCGAATCCGACCGTCACGGCTGCGAACGGCGGCGCACGGAGAATTTGCAGTGTGGGCGATTGCTTCGAGCGACGGGGGAATTCCCTCGACGCGATCGCCGTGGCTCATCCATACCTGATGCTCGCGGCCGGCAAGTCCTTCGAACAGCGGATCGGCGCCGTCGATCATCAGCGTCGCCGGGCCGTACTCGCGCGCGCGCGCGCCGACGCTCTTTGCGCCGGCGTGCTGCGCGATCACGTAAAGCCCGTAGCAGATGCCCAGGATCGGCACGCCGGTCTCGAGAACTGCGGGATCGATATCGGGAGCGTTTTCCTCGTACAGGCTCGCCGGGCCGCCGGAAAAAATAATGCCGCGCGGATTCAGCTCGCGGATTTTGGCGAGCGGTAGATTAAAGGGATGAATCTCGCAATAGACGTGCGCCTCGCGCACGCGCCGCGCGATCAACTGCGTATACTGGCTGCCGAAATCGAGTATCAGGATCACGGATGGAACGCCTTGGCCATGCAGTATACCGGACGCCCTGGCGCGTCTGACAGAGCACGTGGCAAACGTCGAAAGCTCAGGTGTGTGTCCTCCCACGCCGCGGCTCGTCCCGGCGCACGCGGGGCCGCGCCGTCGAAGCACCCTCGTCGCGACCCGTACGCCGGAACTGCAAACGCAGCGGAGTTCCAGTCAGATGGAGCGCATCGCGAAACCTGGTTTCGAGAAACCTGATGTAGTGTGCAGGGATATCGCGTTCGACGTTGGTGAAAAATGCGAGACGCGGCGGCGCGCTCCCGATCTGCGTCACGTACATGAGGTTAAGCCGTCGACGCGCGACCAGCGGCGGATCCATCGCCGCAGTCGCCTCGGCCAAAATTCGATTGAGTTGCGCGGTGCGGAACGTCGCCCGCC
>DASPQU010000462.1:0-2220 GCA_035624805.1 Binataceae bacterium (SeqCode)
GACCGCGATGTGGCTTCATATCGTTGCGGATGGACAGGCCGGCCACGCGGCGGCGCCGCCGGCCGAAACCTCTGTAACCCGGCTGGTGCGGGCGCTCGCGCGACTTATCGACTATCGATCGCCGATAAGGGTGATCGGCCCGGTCCAGCAGGAATACCATGTGTTGGCGGAGCTTGGTCAGGGGCCGTCACAGTGGCTCGATCTTGATACGTCCATCCAGGACGCGACGTTCGCGCGCCAATTCCTGGCAGTTCCGAGCCAGAACGCGAAGGTGCGAAATACAATCGCGCCAACCGTCCTTTCCGGCAGTCAGAAAACCAACGTTATCCCGGCAATCGCCTATGCCGATGTCGATTGTCGTCTTCTTCCGGGCGAGGATTCAAAGCAATTTCTCAAGACGATCAAGAAGGTTATCGGCGACGATTCGGTCAAGGTCGAAGTTAAACTGAATTTTCCACCTGCATCGTCGCCGCAGAAATCAACGCTGATGACCGCGATCGAGAAGCTCGCGAAGGACTACGACAAGGCTCAGGTGACTCCAATCATGATTTCGGGATTCACCGACAGCCGTTACTTCCGGCACAAAGACGTAGTCGCTTACGGATTCATCCCGCTCGAGGCCGGCAAGGAAGAATTCGAAGGAGTGCACGGCATCGACGAGCGAATCCAGATTAAGCATCTCGGCGATGCGATTCACCGGATGGTAGATTTATTGGAGCAGTTCGGCGGAGTTCGCAAAGCGCCATGATTCAGGCCGGCGTCGGATTCTCGACCTCTCACAATCCTCGCACCGCTGCGATGGAAGCGACCACCCGGGCGATGAACCAGGCAGGATTCGCGCGTGCGGCGGGGGCGATATGTTTCGCAACGACAGCGCATGGCGGAGCCTTTCCGCTAATCGTGCGAACGGTGGCCTCCACAGCGAATACGACGCAGGTCGCCGGATGTTCCGCTGCGGGTGTCATCGCTGGGACTGACGAAATCGAATCGGGTCCGGGCGTATCGGTTGTGGTGTTCGGCGGCGACTCGATTGGCGCTCAACGCGCGTTCGTGCCGATCCTGCGCGGCAGGGCCGTCGAAGCCGCGCGGGAACTCGCGGATGCTGTGCGCCCGTCGCCAGGGCGCTCCAACCTGCTGTCCGTGTTTCCCGACACGTACAACGTCGATCCCGATAGATTCGTCGCGGCGCTCTCGACTGCGTTGCCGGGAGTAACGATCGTAGGCGGTGGCGCAACCGAGGACGGATCGATCGGCGAGACCTTCCAGTTCTGCGGCGATACGGTCAGTTCCAACTCCGTATCCGCGATGCTTGTCAGCGGCGATTTCGATCTCAATATCGGCGCGTCGATCGCATGCACCCAGGTCGGCGCGATGCATCGCGTCACGAGCGTTCGCGACAACATTGTAATGAGCCTCGACGATCGCCCCGCTTACGAAATCTTCGCCGAGGCCGCCGGGCCGCTGGCGGATGATTTGCGGCGCGCGATTCAATTCGTTTTCATTGGGATCCCGCTTGACGAGAATGCGACGCGCCTCGAACGCGGGCGTTTCGTCGTGCGCAATATAATCGGAGCCAGCGAAGAGCACGGCGTCATCGCCGTGGCGAATCCGCTCAAGGAGGGCGATCGCGCCGCCCTCGTTCTGAGAAACGCGCAACGCGCGCGCGAAGACCTGAAGGCGACGCTGGGCGAGATGGCTATGCGTGCCTCGCGCAGCGCTCCGGCATTCGGCCTCTATTTCGATTGCGCATCGCGAGGCAGCGGACTCTACGGAATTCCGGGACACGACTCAGCGTATATCCAGCAACATCTGGGGCCGATACCGGTCGTAGGATTCTTTACCGGATTCGAAATCGGTCCGATCCTCGACCGCGCCGGCGTGCTGCTTTACTCGGGAGTCCTAGCCCTCGTATCGCAGCGCATAAGCTGATAGTTAGTTAACATCTGCTCACTTTTGGCCAACCCAAGAGCGCCTGAAATGACGCGCTACTCGTGCGGCGCGAGCTTGCGTCCCACTACGATCGCGGCGCGATGCGTGAAGAACAGCTCGCCGTCGATTCGGCGCGGGTTGGTCCCGCTGAGGTCTTCAGCGATGTCGCGCTCGATCATCGCACGCGCCTCAGCCGCGCGATCGGGCGGCGTATGCGACGTCGCGAGCCATCGCTCGACCGGGTTCTTGAGCCCCGTCGATTCGAATCGTTCGATTTCGAATCCACAGTCC
>DASPQU010000463.1:0-5916 GCA_035624805.1 Binataceae bacterium (SeqCode)
GAAATTCGCCTCCTTCTCCGACTGGCAGGGATACTGCGATCGGTAAAGCTCCTGCAGGCAGACGACTTCCGCGCCGCGCCCGGCGGCTTCCTCGATACGGCCCTGCGCCTTCTCGAGATTCGCCCCCGGCGCCGCCTCGCATGTCATCTGGATCAGTCCGATCCGAACCTGTCCCGCGTCCATCGTGATCTTGATAGCAACCGCCGCTATCCCGCGCCACCATGGGACGTTATTTGCCCTTGCGCCGCGGAAGCGGTTGCAACGCGCGAAATGTGATAATTTAATGGTCGCCTCCGGCGTCTCGGGGTATACGCCCCCAAAGGACTACGCGCGGAGAGTGAAAGGCTGCCCGCCGATGATAGCCGGGTCCTGCGCAAGGGAAGGCCGCGAACCCCGCCAGGTCCGGAAGGAAGCAACGGTACCGGCTGACTCCCTGTGCCGCAGGGGTGCCTGGCTATCAATCGACGGGCAGCGCTAAAGCGGGCATCGGTGGGAGAACGGCGCGAAGCTCACTGCGCCGCCCGCCCTGTTGGAAGAAACAAGCATGGCCTCGACTCCCTCATCGCATCTGGTGCTGGCGCGCAAATGGCGCCCCGATCGTTTCAGCGAACTGGTTGGCCAGGAGCACGTCACCCGTACCCTCGTCCAGGCGCTCAAGAGCGGCCGCATCGCTCATGCGTTCCTCTTCACCGGTATTCGCGGGGTCGGCAAAACCACCGCCGCCCGAATTCTCGCGCGTTGTCTCAATTGCGAACAGGGACCGACGCCTGAACCGTGCGGACAATGCGCCGCCTGCACCGAGGTTCGCGCCGGTACCGCCCTCGACGTCGCCGAAATTGACGGTGCCACCTATCGCATGATCGATGACGCGCGCGCGATTATCGAGAATCTGAGCTACCGTCCCGCCCGTGACCGTTTCAAGATTTACATTATCGACGAGGCCCATCAGCTCACCGACCAGGCCTTCAACGCGCTCCTGAAAACGCTCGAAGAGCCTCCCCCGCACGTCAAGTTCATCCTCGCGACGACCGAGCCGCAGAAGATGCCCGAGACGATCCTGTCGCGGCTCCAGCGCTACGATTTCCGCCGAATCCCGCTTGCGACGATTTTCGCGCGGCTCAAGGAGCTGGCGGGACGCGAGGGCGCGGATGCAGAGGAGTCCGCGATCATGATGCTGGCGCGCGAGGCGGGCGGCAGCATGCGCGACGCGGAGCGGATGCTCGAGACGGCGATAGCGTGCGCTCCGGGCGGCAAGGTCGTTGAGGCGGATATCGCGGCGACGCTCGGCGTCGCAAGCCGATCGATCGTTTACGCGCTCGCGGAATCGATTCTCAACAAGGATGCCGCGGCTGCTCTCGGCAAGGTTCGCGAGCTTCACGCGCGCGGGGCGAATCTCGAATCGCTCGGACGCGATCTGCTTGAGGCAATCCGCAATCTCGCGGTCGCGAAGCTGCCCGCGGGCGACGGCGCGTCGAGTCCGCTCGCCGATCTTCCCGATCACGAGGCGGCGGAGCTGCGACGAATCGCCGCCCGCGCGAGCAATCGCGACCTGATGCGGCTGTTTCGCCTGATGTCTGAAACGCAGGAGGATATCCTGCGCTCGCCCTACCCCGACCTGCTGATGGAGATGGGCGTGATCAGGATGGCGACGATCGCGCCGGTGATGGATCCGGACGAGTTGATGCGCGCGATCAGCGCGGCCCCATCGGGGTCGGGCACGCCATCGACGGGGCCGGGCGGCGCAACATCCGGAACCGGATCGGAATCCGCGCCCGCACCGTCGCGACGAATCAAGGTCGCGGGAGAAGTCAAAGCCGAAGCCCCGGCGCGACCTGTCGTATCGAGTGCGCCGTCGAGTCCGCCGGCGCAGCAACCGTCGCAGCCCGCGGCGACGGACTTGCCGGACTTGCGCACGCATATCCGCAACAGGCGGCCCGCCCTCGGCGGCTTTATGGAACAGGGCGCGCGACTCGCCCTGGTCGGCGACACGCTTTCGGTCGCACCGCGAAGCGATATCTACACCCGCTATCTCAATGACAATCGTGCAGCGATCGCGGAACTCGCGACGGAGTTTTACGGGCGACCGATGAAGGTCGAGATGAGCGTAGCCGCCGCGCCCGCGTCGGGCGCGAATGTCGCGTCGCAGCCTGCGACGCCTTCGTCGCAAAACGGTGAACCCCCGAAACGCGAGATTCCGCCCGCCAGGACCGCGCCCGCGACTCAGTCTTTGCCTTCGAACGGCAGCGCTGAGTCGCCGGCGCGACCCGACGATACGAACAAAGGACGGACGGCGACGGCCGATGAGCGTCAGGCGCTACTCGGCGATCCCGCGATACGGAGAATTTTCGACGTACTCGAAGCGCGTCTTGTCGAAATCCGCGTGCAGCCGGAGTCCAAGGCGCAGGCCGAGGGCAACGAGGGCGACAACGATAATCAGGATCGCAACTCATAAGACCCGGCTTCGGAGAGAAGAAAACGTGTCGGACGAATTTAACCTTTCGGAACTTATCCAGCAGGCCCAGGCGCTGCAGGAAAAACTGAAGAATGCCCAGGAAGAGGCGGCCTCCAGGACCGTCGAAGCACAGTCGGGCGGCGGGATGGTGCGCGTCGTGGCGGACGGCTCGATGCGCGTGCGGAAAATCACCGTCGATCCGGCGCTGATCGGCACAAACGACAAGGCGATGCTCGAAGACCTGATCGTCGTCGCGGTCAACGATGCGCTCGCGCGCGCCCAGCAAATGATGGCTGAGGAGATGGGCAAGGTCGGGCCGTTGGCAGGACTCAAAATTCCCGGTCTGGGGTCGTAGCTCGATTCATGGCTGAGGATCTCAAGCGCCACGACGGGCTGCCTCCGGCGATGACGCGGCTGGTGAAGGAGCTGTCGCGCCTTCCCGGAATCGGAGAGAAGACCGCGTCGCGGCTCGCGTTCAATCTGCTCAATCGTCCGCGCAACGAAGTAATCGCGCTGGCCGAAGCGCTGCTCGAAATGAAGGAGCGCGTCGGGCTATGCTCGGAATGCTTCGGACTGTCGGATAACTCGCGATGCAATATATGCGACGACCCCGCGCGCGATCATGCGCTCATCTGTGTAGTGGAGGGACCTGCCGACCTGATGGCGATCGAACGCGCGCGCACGTTCGGCGGCGTTTATCATGTGCTGCATGGCGCGCTGGCGCCGCTCGACGGAATCGGCCCTGACGATATCAAGATGGCCGAGCTTGGCGCGCGAATCGGCGACCCGCCGACCGTGAACGAAGTGATCGTCGCGACCAATGCCACAGTCGAAGGCGAAGCGACGGCGCTTTATATCGCTCGAATTTTGAAGCCGCGCGGCGTCAAGCTGACCCGGCTCGCCCGCGGACTTCCGGCGGGCGGCGATCTCGAATACAGCGACGCGGCGACGCTCAACAGCGCCATCACCGGTCGCCGCGAACTGTAGAAGTCGAGACAAGAATCCTTCGCGCGTTTTCGATTGAGATTACATCGCTCGATAGCCGCGTTGCTGATCGTTACCGAGGCAGCGATCTGCGCCACGGGATGCCATCCCACGCCGCGCACACCGGTCGAGCGCGGGCGCTTCGTTTACATGACGCACTGCGTCGTCTGCCACAATCAAAATCCGAATCTGGCGGGAAAGAAGGGCCCGCCGATCGCGGGGGCATCGCGCGAATTGCTCCAAGCGCGCCTGCTTCATCTGGAATATCCGCCCGGCTACCAGCCGCAGCGAAAATCCCACGATATGCGCGCATTCCCGAAGCTCGCGACGAAGATCGACGATCTGCACGCATTCTTGACCGCAGCTGCGAATAATTCTGCCCGGACGCCGGACGGTCTCGCTCCCGCGCGCTAGACTGCGGCGTACGCACGATACGACCGCTCACTGACGGTGCTTGCGAGCGACTGGCGGGGGCATTACGATTCCAAAGGAACCGTTTTCGCCCGCCGGCAAAGATCGGGAAGGCGGTCGAATTCAATTCACAAATTTCAACCAGGTCCGATGATGCCGTCGAGCAGCCGGACCGAAGAAAAAGGATGGGTGAGCCATGGCTTTCGAACTACCTAATCTGCCGTACTCGATGGACGCTCTTGCGCCTTACATCTCGAAAGAAACGCTCGAGTTCCATCACGGAAAACACCACGCGGCCTATGTGAACCGCCTCAACGAGCTGACCAAGGGAACTCCGGACGAGAACAAGAAGCTTGAAGAGATCGTGAAGAGCGCCAAGGGCGTTCTCTTCAATCAGGCCGGACAACACTGGAATCACAGCTTCTACTGGAAGTCGCTGGCGCCGAAGGCAGGCGGCGAGCCCAAGGGCAAGATTGCAGATGCAATCAAGAAGTCGTTCGGCGGATTTGATGCCTTCAAAGAGAAGTTCAGCGCTGCGGCGACGGGACACTTCGGCAGTGGATGGGCGTGGCTGGTGCAAGGAGCGGGCGGCGAGCTGGAAATCGTCCAGACGCACGATGCGGGATGCCCGATCGTCGAGGGCAAGACGCCGATTCTGACGTGCGACGTATGGGAGCACGCGTATTACATCGACTATCGCAACGCGCGCCCGAAATACGTCGAGGCGTACTGGAACCTCGTCAACTGGGAGTTCGCGAATCAGAACGTGAAGTGACCGCGATCCGACCTGAAAAAGAAAACGCCCGATACGTAATGTATCGGGCGTTTGTTTCCTTTCCCGAAATATCGATCAGCAAGTCGTCGCCGCTGCCTGAAGCTCGATCTGGGCGTGATAGTGCGACGGACGAGCTAGATGGTCGGCGACGATCCGATAAACGTCGGCGTTGAATCCCATCCCCACGTGACTCGCCATCACTTCGACATTACTCACCAGCGGCGATCCGGTGCGATCGACGCATGCGGTCCAATGCACGACGCCGTCCGTGCGCGAAAAGATTACGGTCGTCGGAACCTGTTCGTCTTCCTTCTCCGCAATTTGCAGACCGCACGCGCATGCTTCTGTCAGGCATCCGTCGCGAAGCTGGCGCAGCATCGCGATCCATCGCGCCGCCGCCACAACAACAGGATTGGCCGCGTCGCGCACCAGACGGATTGGCGAGCCGAGCGTGATCACCTGATCGATAAGCTCCGGATGACGCGCTGAAAGCTCGCGCGCGTACGTTCCGCCCAGGCTCTGTCCGACAATGGTTACGCGGGTGTTGTGCGTCTTGCTGATTTGCGCGAGTCGGCGTCCGAGATGATGAAGTGTGTCGCGCGGACAGTTCGAGTTGGACCGGATTCCGGCAAATTCGGTGCGATGGCCGAGCCATCTGAGGAAGCTCGCCAGCAGCGCGAGCGAGGTATCGCCCGCCATGAAGCCGGGAATAAGCATCACAGTGCGGCGATTCGCGGGGCTGACGCGCGGCCATGGATGATTGATCGCGTGCATCCACAGCATTCCGGCCTCAATCGGAAAGCGCAGTTCGAAGAACGAGTGCATCAAGGTTGGGCGCTCAGGAAGCGCCATCGCGTGACTCTCGATCGTAGCCGGCACCATCGCTCGATTCATAGTCTCCCCCAAGGAACTGTTCTCACCGGGAAATTGCGGCTTCGCGCGAAATTCGAACCGGAAACCAAAACCACCGCCGCCCAGCACGTCGTTCTCACCTGACCCAATTATTGTTTTTCGCGATCTATATTCAAGAAAAATGACGAAGCGATGACCGGAAAAATACTTATGTGCTCAGCCTCCCACCATAAGGTTGCAATTGCTGCTTATGACAGGCCCGGTTGCTAAATTAGAATTGAAGGGTTTCATGTTGGGCCAGTAGCAGCTTTCAGATGCTGAAGGTAAGTCCGCTGCGTTGGCTTTCACCAAGCGATTGCAACGTTGTTCGTCGCAAAATCGCATCGACTGCGCCGCGCACCTCGCGCCACACGTCGCGCATCGGACACGCTCGCTCGCGAGG
>DASPQU010000464.1:0-2129 GCA_035624805.1 Binataceae bacterium (SeqCode)
GCAACAAATGCCGCGACCTCTCCCTGTCCGGGCGAGGTTCTGCAAATTCGGCCTCATCGACATAAGCCGCGCCGCTCAACAGTTTCCGGCTCCTCCACAGATTCCGCGATCAATCCTCACTCCGGCAATACCTTCCGATACGGCCTGACCTCGACGCGTTCGAAAACGCCCTCGGTCAGATAGGGATCGCTGCGTGCGAAAGCCTCGGCCTCGGCCTGACTCGCAAAATCCGCGACAACCATGCTCCCGCTGCCGTCGGTGAATGGGCCACCGATTACGATGCGCCCGGCGTTCGCCAGCGGACGCCATTTATCCAGATGCGAGGGCCGCACTTTCGGGCGCAGCGCCGCTCCGTTTGGACCATCATGGCCGATGACCACGAATAACATGCCCGTTACGATCCTCCAGGAAATCGAATCCGAACCACGACTTTTAGCATGACGGCGCGCGCCCGGTAAATTCGCGATTCAGGCGTGTAGCGGCGTGAATCCGCGATTCCTTTTCTGTCATTCCCGCGCGTCTTCTTTGCCTGGCGCGCGAGGAATCCCGGATTCAGCTTATCGGGATTGCGCCGAGGCCCGAGTAGTAAATCATGAACGACGCCGTCCCGAGCGCGACCAGAAACGCGAATGCGACCGCGTCGCGCGGATGGAACCGGTACTCGATAAAGCTCGACGGCGTCTGCATCCGCCCGAAGCCTCGCGCCTCAAGCGCCATCGCCATGTTGTTCGCCTTGCGCAGCGCACCCATGAAGACCGGGATCATCACGGGGACGTAGCGGCGGATGCGCTCGAAGGGGCCGCCCTTGTCGAAGTCGTATCCGCGAAGCCTCTGCGCGTCGACGATCGTCAGCGCGGACTCGATGAACAGCGGAACCAGCCGAAATGCGAGCGTGATCGTGAATCCGAGCCGATACGGCAATCCCAGGCGCGACAGCCCGATCGCGAGTTCCTCGACCTTGGTGCTCGAGAGAAAAAGCACCGACGCCAGGACTAGCGAGCCAACCTTGAGACCGCGTCCCAGGCCGAAGAGGATCGACGCCTTGCTGACGTGAATCACCGGGATGTTTATCAGCGGCGTCCCTTGCCGATAGAAAATCATCCACGTGATCGTCGTCGGCGCGACGATCAGAACGAAAAACCATCTGAAGCGATATACGTTTTGCCACGCGCCGATTAGCTGCGTCAGACCCGCCATCACGAGCAGCACCGGAATCAGCGCGAACGGATTATCGACCCAGTAGATCGACCAGAACGCGGCAAACAGCCCAAACACCTTCAGGGTTGGATGCAATCGATGGGCGACGCTCTCGTGGTCGATATAGAGCGTGGTTTTCATCGCGCGCGCTCCCGAACCCAATCCGCGAATTCCAGCGGCGTCAGCGAGATCGTTCCGAAGCGTCGCGAAAGCGCCGTCACCTCCGGCGGGCGAAACGACGACCTGCGGAGCAGCTCGTCCTGCGCGAAGAAATCGCGAACCGGACCGTCGAACAGCATCCGCCCCGTGCGCATCAGAATCACCCGTCGCGCGTACTCGGCAACCAGCCACGGAGTATGCGTGATAATCACGATCGCAACTCCGCCGGCGTTGAGCTCTGTCACGAGCTGCATCATCCGGCGCTGCTCGCGATAATCGAGACCGGTCGTCGGCTCGTCGAGGATCAGCAGTCGCGGACGCAGCGCGAGCACGCTCGCGACGGCGACGCGCTGGCGCTGTCCCTTGCTGAGCAGGAACGGATCGCTGACGCGTTCGTTTTCGAGCCCGACCGCGCGCAACACCTCGTCGCGTCGTTTTTCGATTTCATCGGGTGCGAGTCCGAAATTGCGGGGTCCGAACTCGATCTCCTCTTCAACCGAATCAGCGAAAATCTGATGGTCGGGGTTCTGGAAGACGTAGGCGACTTCGCGCGCGGTCTCGGCGGGATGAAGCGTCGTGCGGTCGCGTCCTTCAAGCGTGATGCGGCCGCTGTCCGGTTTCAGCAATCCGACGATCTGCTTTGCAAGCGTCGTTTTTCCCGAGCCGTTCTGGCCGACGATCGCAACGAACTCTCCCGGCTCGATTCGAAGACTCACGCCGTCGAGAACCCTGGGGCCCTCGGGATATGCGAACGAGATATTGTCGATTTCGAG
>DASPQU010000465.1:0-3169 GCA_035624805.1 Binataceae bacterium (SeqCode)
GAATCTGAAAGAGCAGGGATGCGACTCCGTAGCGCTATCGTGCACAGAGATTCCGTTGCTGATTTCTCAGGCTGATTCGTCGCTGCCGATCCTCGATTCGACGCGGATTCTCGCACGCGCCGCCTTGCGCGAAGCGACCCGCTAGCCTTCCTCCGCGGGGCCCTGGACGACGATCACGCATCGGTCGCCGCCGGGGACTTCGTCAAACGGCATCTTCAACTCTTCGGCGAGCTTGCGCCCGATAATCAAAAGGCGCCCCGGAGTTTGCTTGAACAACTGGCGTAGGCTGCGTTCAGTCAGCACGTCGCTGTGGAATAACTTGCCCATCGCCGCGCGCGCGTCGCGAAGCATCTCGAGCAAATCGTCTTCGGGTTGCGAAGGGCGATATGAAACCAGTAGCGCGCGAAGCTTGCATCGCTTGTTGCGAGCGATACGAACGGCGAGGTCCAGCGCGGCGCGGCCGTCTCTTCCGTCCAGCGCGACCGATACCCGCTCGATCGGCTGATCCGTGCCGTGGATGAAAACTCCAACGCTGAATTCTCTGGCCGCCGCGAAAACATCGTGAACGACGCCGCCCATCGTTCCGCCGAAACCGCCGCGATGGAATCCGAGCAGCGTCCACGCCCTTCCGGCATCGATGGCGGCGGCGGTCAAATCATGAGCGGGATCGTCCGACCATATTGCGCGCGTCTCAATCTTTTCGCCCAGTGCGCGCGCGAATTCGATCGCTGCATTGAGGGCGGGCGTCGCCGGAGGCGTCTGCGCGGATTTTCCCGCGCGTTCCTCGCGACGGCTCATCGCAAGAATGAGCGGATCGGGATCTCCCGCGGCTTTTGCCGCGAATGCGATCGCGATGAGCGGTCCTACCGATTCCGGATTGGCAACCGGCAGCAGGAGCCCGCGACGTTGTGGCGGTTTAGTTCCTTCCTCCACTAAAGCTTTTTTCGGACGGTGACCATGAACCGTCCAATTGGGACGGAATCACCACACCGCCCGGAAACCTTATCCGAAAACCAGGCGCCGCGCGCGCATCGCAGGGAGTACTTTAGTGAGATCCGGGTCCATTCGGCGAGAGGCACGAGATCACAAAACAGATGCGCTAGCGAGCGGCCGGTTTCGGCTACGTGCGTCACGGCTTCGCTTCGTCCTGATTGCGAAATTCGTTTGTGAATCGCCGGACAATGACAGCAGCTACGGTTTGCCTGCAGAAGTAGTTATTTTTCCTTGAGGCGCGGATCGGCGCTCGATATACACTGTGCCTGCTTGTAATACCTGACCGATACTTGCTTGTTTTTCCCGTTCTTCAGCCGGGTCAGTCTATCCAGAACGTGTTCGCATTCTTCTTTGGTGCGATAGGTGGTTTGGCTCTTCTTCCATTGGGCAAGCGGCGCTTCAATGGCGCCCAGCGGGTGTTCGGGATTGGTCGGCGGCATCATCAATAGCCATCCCGCCATCGATATCACGACTGCGTGACGTAACCTCATAGGGCGCCCTTGAGCACTCAGCTTACTTATTCAACAGCGATTTTCTCAATTGCGGCTTTGCAGTGCGAGGGTCAAGCCAAATGCTAAAGAATGCCGGGCCGAAAGAAGGGTCGTTAATCTCGCCGATCCGACCGCTGTCCAGGTAAAAGTAAGTAGTGTGATTTGGATTGCAGAAAACGATCAGTCGCTGGTCTTTCCGCAAATCTGGCACCACTCCAGTCAACTCAGACTTCCATTGTTTGCGCTTCGTTGCATCCCCCACTCCAAGACGCTCCATTTCGTTGATTCCGGCGTCGATTAGTTGGCCGGCGGGAATTGCCCGCTGGACCGAAACATCAAGAACGTGCGGTTCTTCCGGATTCCAGGCGCCGCTCACCACCCACAACGACGCGTCGTAAACGCGAAAACCCCACAGGCGCTGCGAGCCTTTTCCCAACAGGTGTAGCGACGGCTCTGCACGCCTGACGTCGTCGGGCAGCGGCGGATGACCGTAACTTAGGCCGGTCATAGGACCGAGCGCCAACCAGAGAGCCATTAGGCCGATTGAGGCTGCCGAACTCCACATCGTCTTTCGGACCATGAACTCAGCATTGCCGATCGCAAACCACGAATGTCAATGGCAATAGCGGTATTTCCCGAATTACACGGGGCAAGGCTCCCGAACAGGCATCGCGCTGCCCCCGGATTATCCGAAAATCGACCGTAAGCAGAGCAATGGACCAGGGGGACGCGAATCGGATTATGCGCGCGCGGCAGACGTTGGAGCCGGTCGCGATCGGCGATGGAGGATTCCGAATGACCACAGGCGCAATCGGTCAAGATAGATATAAATTACCGGCGTCGTGTAAAGCGTCAGCATCTGGCTGACGATGAGGCCTCCGACGATCGCGATTCCGAGCGGGCGACGCAGTTCAGATCCCGTCCCCGTGCCGAGCGCGAGCGGCAGGCCGCCGAGCAACGCCGCCATCGTGGTCATCATGATCGGGCGAAATCGCAGCAGACAGGCCTGATAGATCGCCACCTCCGCCGGTTTGCTCTCGCTGCGCTCCGCCTCGAGCGCGAAATCGATCATCATGATCGCGTTCTTCTTCACGATCCCGATGAGCAGGATGATTCCGATAACCGCGATCACGCTCAATTCGATGCGGAACAGCATCAAGGCGAGCAGCGCGCCGACGCCGGCAGACGGCAGAGTCGAGAGAATCGTTATCGGATGGACGTAACTCTCGTACAAAATTCCGAGCACGATATAGACGGCGGCGAGCGCCGATAAAATCAGCAGCGGTTCGTTTCGCAGCGAATCCTGAAACGCCTGCGCGGTCCCCTGGAAATTCCCGCGAATCCCGGCGGGCATCCCAAGTTCGTGCTCCGCCGCATCGATCGCGTCCACGGCCTCGCTGAGCGCGACGCCGACCGGCAGGTTGAACGAGATCGTGACCGCGGGAAACTGCCCCTGATGGTTGACCGCGAGCGCGGTCGTCGACGGGCCGAAATGTGCAAACGAACTCATCCGGACCAACTGTCCGTTGCCCGATCGGACGTAAATCAAATCGAGCGAGTTCGGGTTCTGCCAGAACTGCGGCGCCACCTCCATCACGACGTGATACTGATTGAGCGCCGTGTACATCGTCGAAACCTGTCGCTGCCCGAACGCGTCGTAAAGCGTATCGTCAATCGTCTTCTGC
>DASPQU010000466.1:0-2298 GCA_035624805.1 Binataceae bacterium (SeqCode)
TTTTCGTTGAATTGTTTCGGTTGCTATGAGGATGCCTTGGCGCCCGATAGATAATCGCGCCTTGGTCTTCGGATTCGCCTTCACGAGATTGTCAGTCCCTCAAACTGCCGGATTCCAAGAAATCGATTTCGAAGCGGTCCGTGTCTGAGCGAAGATATTGCTCTGTTTAGCGCACCAGTGAAAGCCCTTCCCTCGAGCCTGGCTCTGGAAGCTGAAGAGTATCTCTCGATTCTTGGAGTGGGCGTTACTTTCCCCTCCTTCGCACCAACACTTCGCGTTCGCCTTCGAAGACTACCTGCTTGTTCTGATTCAGCCCCAGATGCCGGAAGCGCACGATTCCCGCGCCCGGCTCGTCTGAGTCGCGCTTTTCGAGAACCTCGGTGAACGCATACAGCGTGTCGCCGTGGAAGACCGACACCTTGAAGCGAATCTTGTCGAGCTTGAGCTCGCGAATCGCGTTCTCGCCTGTGTCCTGCATCGCAAGTCCGATCACCAGCGCCGCGGTGACGCCGCCGAACGTGATGCGATGCTTGAGCGGCGTGCGCGACATCTGGTCCTCGTTGAAATGACCCTGCGCCGTGTTCATCACCAGATTGGTGATGAGCACGTTGTCGATTTCGCCGACCGTCTTGCCGCGCGCGTGCTCGTAAACGTCGCCGACGTTGAAGTCTTCGAAGTAGTTCCGTGAACCTGTCAGTTGCTCGCGCGATGGTTTCATCGATCGTCCCGCCGCTTGGGGCGCCCCAGCAGGTGGTCGGAAATAATCCGCATCTGGATTTCCGACGTGCCTTCGAAAATTTTGGTGAGCCTCGCGTCACGCCAGTAGCGCTCGATGGGAAAGTCCTTCGTGTATCCGTATCCGCCGTGAATCTGGAGCGCCTGCGACGTCACGCGCTCGGACATCTCGGAGGCAAACAGCTTCGCCATCGAGGCCTCCTTGTCGCATCGCCGGCGACTGTCAGCCTCGTTCGCGACGAAATGCATTAGCTGGCGCGCGGCTTCGATCTCGGTCGCCATCTCGGCGATTTTGAATCGTATCGCCTGGAACTCGCCGATCGGACGGCCGAATTGCGCGCGCTTTTCCACGTAGGTGATCGAATCTTCGAGCGCTCCGCGCGCAAGCCCTATTGATCGCGCCGCAGTATGCACGCGCGCGACTTCGAGCCCCGTCATCGCCGCGCGAAATCCCTCGCCTCCCGTTCCGAGCTGCGCCGACAGCGGCAAGCGGAAGCTATCGAAATGCATCTCGTAGGTCCTCCATCCGAAGTAGCCGATCTTGCGAATCGGGCTCGCGTTGATTCCGGGCGGAAATTTTCCGCGCTCCTTAAGGATGAGGAAGCGGCTGATGCCGAGATGGCGATTTTTCGGATCGACGGGCTGTGTGCGCGCGAACAACATGATGTAGTCGGCGCCGTCGGCGAACGTGCACCACATCTTGGAGCCGTTGATCACCCACTCGTCGCCGTCGCGCGTCGCGCGGCATGAGAGATTGGCGACATCCGATCCCGCGTCCGGCTCCGAGAGTGCGAACGCGCCGAGGAATTCGCCGCGCGCCATCTTCGGCAGATACTCGCGGCGCTGCGCGTCGTTGAATCCGCCGCCGAGGCCGTTGCCGCGTGCGACGATACTCGCGACGCTCATCCACGCTCGCGCCAGTTCTTCCGTAATCAACGCGTATTCGAAAATTCCCAGTCCCAGTCCGCCGTACTCTTCGGGAATGATGATTCCGAAGTAGCCCATCTCGGCGAGTTTGTTGCGCAGATCCATCGGGATATCGCCCTGCTCGGGATCGAGGCGATTGGCGAGCGGCAACACCTCGTTCATCGCAAACTCACGCGCGGTCTGCTGGATCATCCTGCGTTCGTCGGTCATGTAGCTCATCGCGCACTCCGTTTGGCGACGAAATTCGTCCGATGGAAATCGATTACAAGATTGCCCTTGGCGTCGAACCCCTGCGTATGCCACGTGACAATGCCGCTGTCGGGGCGGCTGGTGGATTCGCGCTTGTCAACGACGGTGCTGCGCGCGACGAGCGTTTCTTCGGGATATATGGTGCGATGGAACGTCAGGTTCTCGACGCCGAGAAAGAGTCCGCCGGCCTCGCTCAGATCCTCGACCGAAAGTCCGAAGACGGTAAGAAACACGAGCATCGGATTCACGACGATATCCGGATGCCCGGCTTCGCGAGCGTAGTCGGCGTTGAAATAGAGCGGGTTGTACGAGAGCGTCAGCGAACTGAAGAGGCTGTTGTCGCCCTTGTTGATCGTGCGTCCCCAGTGATGATTGAAGACGCGGCCG
>DASPQU010000467.1:0-7503 GCA_035624805.1 Binataceae bacterium (SeqCode)
GGATTCGGAGGCGGGCGCTTCGTGCTCTACACGGCGGTCGGGACCCGCAATCCGCCATTTTCGCTGAACATCAAAGTCGGAGACCGATTTCCGGCCTATTCGCTGCCCGACCAGATGGGCGTTACGCATACCGGTCCGGTAACGAAACCCGGCGTAAACACGCTGATCGTTGTCTATCGCGGCGATTTCTGTCCGTTCGCACGGTTCGAATTGTCCGAACTGACAAAGAATCTCGGCGAGTTGACCCGAGCCGGATTGGACGTCGTCGCGATCAGCGCCGATCCTGTCGATCGATCGCAAATGCTCGCGAAATTCCTGCGCACCCCCATTCCGTTGCTCTCCGACGAGCACGAGACCCTGCTAGGTCCGCTGGGACTCGTGCACAAGCATCGCAACGGCGAGCCCGACGATGCGATTCCCGCCTTCTTCATTCTCGACCAGACGGGAGTAGTGCGATGGATTTTCACCTCGCCCTATTACCGTGAGATGCCGACGATCACGACGATTCTCGAGGCGTCGGGCAAAATCAGTTCCGCGGAATCGGAGCGGACGACATCGCCTCGATAAGCTCGCGCATCGCCTCGCCGGGTCGATCTGCCGCGATTATCGTTCCGATGACCGCGACTCCTGCCGTTCCGCTTCTTCTAATCTCGGGGATACGGGCGGGCGTGATACCTCCCAGTGCGTACACAGGGGTCGACGCCGATGCGCACGCTTCGGCAAGCACTGCCGGCCCGGTTGCGGGACCGTAGGCCTTCTTCGAAACCGGATCGAAAACGGGTCCGAACACCGCGAAATCGGCTTCCGAGGCCACGTCCAACTGGGCGCGATTGTGAGTGGAGACTCCTATCAGTCGCGTCGGTCCGAGGAGCTTGCGCGCGTCAGAAACGGCGAACGAATCCGACGGAAGATGAACTCCGTCGGCGCCCGATGCGATCGCCACGTCGATTCTGTCGTTGACAAGAAGCAGCGCGTCGCGCCGCGTGCAGAGCTGACGCAGCTCACACGCAAGCTCGTACAGCTCGCGCGCGGTGAGATCCTTTTCGCGAAGCTGAACAGCGACTCCAACCTGATGCTTTTGCGCGACCGCCAGCGCTTCATCGCACGTCGCAAGCAATCCCGATCGCGCGAGTCGGCGATCGGTGATGAGGTAAATCGAAAACGGCGTCATACGCGATGCGCCGCTCACCCGAGGCTATCCAATCAGACCAGTCAGCGGACTCGACGCGCTTGCGTGCAGCTTACGCTCGATTCGTCCGGCCAGAAATGCGAGCCGCCCTGCTTCGATTGCGAGCCGCATCGCACGCGCCATCGCGATCGGATCCTTCGCGCCCGCGATCGCCGTGTTCATCAGCACGCCGTCGCATCCCAACTCCATCGCGATCGCCGCATCGGACGCAGTGCCGACGCCCGCATCGACGATCACCGGGACCTTCGCCTGTTCGATGATGATCTTGATATTGAACGGATTGCGGATTCCCAGCCCCGAGCCGATTGGCGCCGCCAGCGGCATCACCGCCGCGCATCCGATCTCCTCGAGCTTGCGGCAGGCGACGGGGTCGTCGGTGATGTACGGCAGGACCGTGAACCCTTCTTTGACGAGAATCTTCGCGGCGTCAATCGTCGCGGGAACGTCGGGGAAAAGCGTCTTCTGATCGCCGATGATCTCCAGCTTGACCATCGAGCCCACGCCCGCCTCGCGCGCCAGCCGGCACGTCCGGATTGCTTCCTCGGCGGTGTAGCATCCGGCGGTGTTGGGCAGAATCTGCCATCGTTCCGGGTCGATAAAGTCGAGCAGATTTTCCTTGTCGCGCGCGGTGATATTCACGCGGCGAACGGCGACGGTGACGATTTCCGCGCCGCTTTCCTCGACCGCACGGCGCGTCTCGGCGAAATCCTTGTACTTTCCGGTGCCGACAATGAGTCGCGATTTAAAGCTGCGATCGCCGATTTTGAGCGGTGTATCCTGCATCATGCTCCTGCAACGGATTGCGCGCCGTCGATCATCCTCCGCCGACGAAGTTGATGATCTCGACAACGTCTCCGTTCTTGAGAACTATTTTATCGTATTCAGCCTTTGGAACGACCTCGCGATTCACCTCGACGGCGATTCGTTTGGGCTTGAGCTTGAGCGCGCTTATCAGGGTCATCAGACCGAAGTCGCCGTCGATCCGATGCGGTTCGCCGTTGAGCTCAATGGTGATTTGGTCGAGGTTTTCGGACATCGCGCCAGCGGCTGGGGCCATATGCTTGAAAGCCGCTTCCCTGGTCTGAGGGAAGCGGCTTGGCACGGCCACGATCGCCGCGTCATATGCGGCTTCCCTACGCCGGTATTACCCGGATCAGGTTCAAGGGGTCTCTCTGAGGCGAGATCTCAGCGTCCCGTTGGACACACCCCCAGCCTAAGAAGACTTATATCACTCCGTGAAATTGAGTCAAAATTTATAACGGGCGCGCGTATTGTGGATTGTTGGCGCGAAGATGCGCGTCTCCCAAGCGTGCTCGATTGACTGCATCGACCTCCGATGGTTAGCTGAATCGCCCTCGCGGTACATCGTTGTCCCGCCGGGAGTTCCGAAGTTTACTGCCTCGATGAGTGAGCGTTTTCATCGTCCAACGGTAGCCGAAATCGACCTGGCCGCGCTTCGCCACAATTACCATGCGCTAAAAGCCACTGCGCGCGACGCGATCATAATGGCGGTGGTAAAGGCCGACGCTTATGGCCACGGCGCGATCGAAGTATCGCGAACATTGGCGACCGAGGGATGCGCGCACTTCGGCGTCGCGACGATCGGCGAGGCGCGCGAGCTTCGCGAATCTGGATTGCGCGGGCGGATATTTCTTCTCGGCGGATTCTTTTCCGAGCAGGCGGCCGAGATTGTCGAACTCAATCTGACGCCGTTCGTCTTCGATGTTTCACTGATCGCTCCGCTATCGGCGGCCGCATCTTCCGCGGCACGCCCCAATTTTCCGATCCATCTGAAGATCGATACCGGCGCGACCCGGCTCGGCGTGATGCCCTCGCAGCTCGGCGAAGTAATCGAAGAACTGAGACGTTCGCGCGGTGTCCGCCTCGAAGGAATCGGCACGCTGCTCGCCAACGCGGGCGATCCGTCGAGTCCCATCACTGCCGCGCAACTCGACGTTTTCGAGGCATCGCTCGCGACGCTGAAATCGTCCGGGATCACGCCGGAGATCGTCCACTTAGCGAACTCTGCAGCGCTGGTATTGCGCGAGGATGTGCGCTTCTCGATGGTCCGTCCCGGGCTGTCGCTATACGGTCTGCCGCCCGTTCCCGCGGTTCGCGAGAAGGTCGAACTCATACCGGTGATGACGTTCAAGACTCGCGTGATGCAAATCAAGCGCGTGCCGGCCGGAACCGGAGTCAGCTACGGCCATACCTTCATCACGCCGCGCGAGAGTACGATCGGCGTGCTGCCGGTCGGCTATGCCGACGGATATCGGCGCGGACTTCAGCAGGGCGGCGAGGTCCTGGTGCGCGGGATTCGCGCCCCTGTCGTCGGCGCGGTATGCATGGATCTGACGATGATCGATTTGACCGACGTCGCGGGCGCGTACATGGGCGACGAGGTGATATTGTGGGGACGCGGCGGCAACGACACGATCAGCGTCAACGATGTCGCGCGAATCGCACAGACCATTTCCTATGAGATGCTGTGCACGGTTGGCCGGCGCGTGAGGCGAATCTATCGGGGATAGAGCGGGGATGAGCACCGACAAAATTCCGATCAAGCGGGCGCTCCTGGGCGTCTCGGACAAAAGCGGGTTGGTCGATTTCGCCCGCGCGCTCGATCGCCACGGCGTCGAGATTCTTTCCACCGGCGGCACCAAGGCCGAACTGGAGAAGGGCGGCGTACGTGTGCGCTCGGTCGAGGATTTCACCGGCAGTCCCGAGATGCTCGACGGTCGCGTCAAGACGCTTCATCCGAAAATTCACGGCGGAATTCTCGCGCGCCGGGCCGAAGAAAAGCATCGCGACGAGATGCGCCGCTATGCGATCGAGCCGATCGATCTCGTGGTTGTGAACTTCTATCCGTTCGAGCGCACCGTCGCAAAACCCGGCGTCTCGCGCGAGGACGCGATCGAAAATATCGATATCGGCGGTCCGACGTTGGTTCGCGCTGCCGCAAAAAATTACGGCGACGTGGCCGTGGTCGTCGATCCTGCGGATTACGCATCGATCGTCGCCGAGATCGACGCAACCGGCGGCGCCACCTCGCTCGATACGCGATGGCGGCTGGCGCGCAAGGCTTTCGCGCGCGTCACAGAATACGACTGCGCGATTTCCAACTGGCTCGGCACGCACGCCGGCGACAAGCCCGAATCAGTCGGCGAAACGTTCAGCATTTCGCTCGGTCGCGAGCAGGCGCTTCGCTACGGCGAGAACCCCCATCAGACAGGCGCGCTCTTCGGAAACTTTCTCAAGATCGCCGAGCAGCTTCACGGCCGCGAGCTGTCATTCAACAACGTTTTCGATATCAGCTCCGCGATCAATCTGATGCTGGAATTCGCCGGCGAGCGCGAGGCCGTCGTCGCGATTCTCAAGCACAACACGCCCTGCGGCGTCGGAGTCGCAGGCACGCTGAAAGCCGCGTGGGACAAGGCTTTCGCGACCGATCCCGACTCGCCGTTCGGCGGAATCATTATCGCGAACCGGCCCTGGGACCTGGAATTTGCGCGAACCGTCGACGAACTCTTCACCGAGGTTCTGATCGGAATCGATTACGAGCCGGGCGTGCTGGAATTCCTGCGCAAAAAGAAAAATCGCCGCGTGATGCGATTCCATCCTGAGGCCGTCAATCGCAACGAATTCGATATCAAACGCGTACTCGGCGGATTACTCGTTCAGACGCCGGACCTGTCGATCGAAGACCCGCGCAGTGCGAAGGTCGTCACGAAACGCGCGCCGACCGAGGTGGAAATCCGCGCGATGACGTTCGGAATCAAGGTCTGCAAGCATATCAAGTCCAACGCTATCGCGTTCGTGAGCGAAGATCGCACGCTGGCCGTCGGCGGCGGCGCGACCTCGCGAATCGATCCGGTGTATGCGGCGCGAGAGAAAGCGGCGCGGCTCAAGGTTTCGCTGCAGGGCTCCGTGCTCGTATCCGAGGCCCTGTTTCCATTTCCCGACGGTCCGACGCTGGCGGCGGAAGCGGGCGCGACCGCGATCGCGCAGCCGGGCGGCGCGGTTCGCGACGAAGAGGTTATCGCCGCCGCGGACAAGTACGGACTCGCGATGGTGTTCACGGGAGTGCGGCATTTCCGCCATTAGACGCCGGATGCGATGAAGGTTCTCGTTGTCGGAAAGGGCGCGCGCGAGCATGCGCTGTGCTGGCGGCTTCATCAGAGCCAGACCGTGTGGGGGATTTTCTGCGCGCCCGGCAACCCGGGAATCAACCAGCTTGCGAAACCCGTGGACGTCGCTCCCTCTGATATTTCCGCGCTGATCGATTTCGCACGCGCCAACAAGATCGATCTCACCGTCGTCGGCCCCGAAGATCCGCTCGCCGCCGGAATCGTTGACGAATTCCAAAGCGCCGGACTTCCGATTTTCGGGCCGACGCGCGCCGCCGCTCAGCTCGAAACGAGCAAATCGTTTGCGAAATCGGTGATGCGCGAGGCCGGCGTGCCGACTGCGGATTTCGCCGTCTTCGACGACGCCGAATCCGCGCGCCGCTATGTAAAATCGCGTCCGGGAGAGGCGATGGTCGTCAAAGCGGATGGCCTCGCCCTCGGCAAGGGTGTCACCATCTGCCGCGACGGGGCGTCCGCGCTCGCGGCAATCTACGAAGCGATGGAGGCGCGCAAGTTCGGCGCTGCGGGAAACCGGATCGTGATCGAGGAGTTTCTTTCGGGTCAGGAACTTTCATTCTTCGCCCTATGCGACGGTGACGATGCGATCCCGATCGGCGTGTGCCAGGATCATAAGGCGGTATTCGACGGCGACGTCGGTCCCAACACGGGTGGGATGGGCGCGTACTCGCCGGTGCCGCAATTTCCCGCAGCGCTCGAAGCGCAAATCCTCGACAAGGTCGTGCGCCCTACTCTGCGCGCGATGGCGTCGCGCGGGATCCCGTATCGCGGTGTGATGTTCGTCGGCCTGATGGTCGACGGCGACAAAATGAACGTCCTCGAATACAACGTTCGCTTCGGCGATCCCGAGTGCGAACCTCTGATGATGCGCTTCGAGGGTGACCTCGGCGCAACCCTGCTCGCGGCTGCCGAAGGCTGTCTGAAGGACGCTCGAGTATCGTTGTCGCCACGCAGCGCCGCTGCCGTTGTGCTCGCTTCGGGCGGCTATCCGGGGGAATATCGAAAAGGCATCCCGATTTCGGGACTCGACAGTGTCGAGGGTAGCGCTCCGTCGGAAATGAAAGTGCAGTGGGCGCTAAAGAAGACTCGGCTCAAAGTTTTCCACGCCGGCACTGCGACGCGCGACGGCACGGTCGTGACCGACGGCGGGCGCGTAATGGTCGTGACAGCGATGTCCCCGAAGCTCGAAGACGCACTCGCGGCGGCGTATCAGGCCGCCGACATGATCCAGTTTGAAGGCAAACATTTGCGCCGCGATATCGCGCAAAAGGCGCTGAATTTTCTGACCAAACGAAACTGAAAAGAGATGGCAGTAACTTCCGATATCTCCAGCCTCGCGGACGCGCTGGATGCGCTGCGCGCGGGCGAACTCGTCGTATATCCGACGGAAACATTTTACGCGCTCGGCGCAGATCCGTTTTCGGCCGAGGCGCTGGAACGTCTGTTCGACGCGAAAGGACGCGAACGCGGAAAGCCGGTTGCGCTCATCGCTGCCGATTCCAAGATGGCGTTGGAACTTGCTGAGACGACTCCGTTCTACGCGCGACGGTTGGCCGACAACTTCTGGCCGGGGCCGCTTACGATCGTGATGCCGCCGCGCGCCGGAATTCCTGACGCGCTGCTCGGTCCGGACGGAATCGGAGTGCGAGTATCGCCGAATCCGATCGCGCGCTCGCTCTGCCGCGAGCTCGGCAGACCCCTTACTGCTACAAGTGCGAACCTCGCGGGAGGAAATCCTCCCGTCACGCTCGCCGACGCTCGGGCACAACTGGGAAATAAAGTGAAGGCTTATCTTGAAGGTGGGACGCTCCGCGGTGGCGTGCCCAGCACCGTGGTCGCATGCGCGGGCAACGACGTACGCGTCATTCGCGAAGGCGCGATTTCCGAGAACGAATTGATGGCGGCAATCAGTTCGGGAGCACTCAAATGAGCCCTCTCGGCGCGAGAATCGAGCCGCTTGAAGCGCTTCTGTATGATCAGGCGCGCGTCGGAGACTTGTCGAAAGTCGTAGCTCCTCCTTACGACTTGATCGGCGAGGCGCGCCAGCGCGAACTCTACGAGCGCAGCCCGTACAATATTGTCCGTCTCGAACTGGGCCGCGAATCCGATCGATATGGCTCCGCGGTCGAGACGATGGCGAATTGGCGTCGCGATGGAATCATCGCCAGG
>DASPQU010000468.1:0-6457 GCA_035624805.1 Binataceae bacterium (SeqCode)
AGGCCTGAAGCGCTTCGCGTTCCGGAGCGAACCAGTAGCCGTTGTAGACCATCTCGGCGTAGCGCGGGACGAGAGAATCGCGCAGATGCATCACCTCGCGATCGAGCGTGAGCTGCTCGACACCGCGCCGCGCATGCAGCAGCATCGTGACGCCGGGGGTCTCGTACACGCCGCGCGATTTGATTCCAACGTACCGATTTTCCACCAGGTCGACGCGCCCGATTCCGTGGCGTCCAGCGATCTTGTTGGCGCGCTCGATTATCGCGGCCGGCGCGAGACGCTCGCCGTTAATCGCAACCGGATTGCCGCGATCGATTTCCACCTCGACATATTCGGGCTCGTTCGTCGCGTCCTCGGGCGCGACCGTCAGGCGGAACATGTCGTTGTAAGGCTCGCGCCACGGGTCTTCGAGGATGCCGCCCTCGTAGCTGATGTGCACGAGATTGCGATCCATCGAGTACGGCTTCTCGTTCGTCACCGGCACGGGGATCTTCTTTTCGTTCGCGTATGCGATCATGTCCGAGCGGCCCTGGAACGGCCACGCACGATGTCGCCATGGGGCGACGACCTTCAGTTCCGGGGCTAGACGCGCGAACGTCATTTCGAAGCGCACCTGATCGTTGCCCTTGCCGGTCGCGCCGTGACCAACGGAATCCGCCCCTTCAGCGCGCGCGATCTCAACCTGCTTCTTCGCGATAACAGGGCGCGCAATCGATGTTCCAAGCAGGTAGTAGCTCTCATAAACCGCGTTCGCACGGAGCATCGGGAACACGAAATCGCGCGCGAATTCTTCGCGCAGATCGATCAGATGAAGTTTGCTCGCACCCGTCTTCAGCGCCTTCTCTTCGAGCCCTTCGGTTTCCTCGGCCTGTCCGATATCGGCGCAGAACGCGATTACCTCGCATCCGAATTGATCCTTGATCCATCGCAGGATCACCGAGGTGTCGAGCCCGCCGGAGTAGGCGAGCACCATTTTTCGAATCTTTTCCGCAGCCACTAATTTCTACTCCGTCACCTTCAAGGCGCAGTCACCAGCGAGAGGATATCCGGGCGCAGCAGCCAGACCATCACCGCTTTCTGCGCGTGCAATCTATTTTCCGCCTGATCCAGGACAATCGAATGAGGCCCGTCGATGACATCGTCGGTGATTTCCTCGCCGCGATGCGCCGGGAGACAATGCATCACCAGCACGTCGCGAGTCGCGCGTTTGAGCAATTCGCGATTGACCTGGAAATCCTTGAAGTCGCGCTTTCGCCGCGCGGCTTCTTTTTCCTGTCCCATCGAGGTCCACGTGTCCGTGTATATCACGCCGGCGTCTTTGACCGCTTCCGCCGGGTCGTATGTCATCACGCCAAGCTCTTCGCGGCGCAAACGATCGACAAACGTCTTTTGCGGCTCATAGCCGCGCGGACATCCGATACGCAGCTCGAATCCCGCCAGCCCGGCGGCTTCGATCCAGCTCTGTGCGAGATTGAAGCCGTCACCGACGAACGCGATCTTGAGCTTGCGAAGATCGCCGCGATGCTCGCGCAGGGTCATCAGATCCGCCATCAACTGACATGGATGAAGCAGATCGGTTAGGCCGTTGATGACAGGCACCGACGCCTCGCGACTTAGTTCGACGCACGTTTCATGCGCAAACGTGCGAATCATGATCAGATCGACCCATCGCGACAGGTTGCGCGCAACGTCCTTGACCGACTCGCGCTCACCAATCCCGATATCCTGCGGCGCTAGATAAATCGCGTGACCGCCAAGCTGAGCCATCCCGGTTTCGAACGTGAGACGCGTGCGCAGGGACGGTTTCTGGAAAATCATCGCGAGCGTGCGTCCGCGCAGATGCGGATGCTCGACATTCAGCTTCGTCTCGGTTTTAAGCCGCGCGGCCAGGGAGAGCAGACCGTCGAGTTCCGCCGGTGTGAGTGATGCCAGGTCGATGAAATCGCGTTTCACGATCGCAGGGTCGGAGGGCGTCATCGTTTTGCCGGGATCGGAGCGTTGCGCAACGCACGCTCGATAATCGCCAGCCCCGCATCCGCTTCTTCGCGCGTGAGATTGAGGGGAGGCAGCAGCCTGAGCACGTTGCCGGCAGTGCCGTTGACGAGAAGACGCTCCGCCAGACACGCATCGACGATAGGCTTCGCGTCGTGCTTGAGCACCACACCGATTATCATCCCGAGTCCGCGCACCTGCGCGATACGATCGCACGTCAAGGCGATCGATTTCAGACGTTCCAGAATGTACGAGCCGACTTCAGACGCGTTCTGCAGAACACCGTCGTTCTCCAGCGCATCGATTACGGCAAGCGCGGCAGCGCACGCGACGGGATTTCCGCCGAAGGTCGTTCCGTGACTTCCCGGAGTGAAGGCTGCTGCGATTTCCGACTTGGCGACCATCGCACCGATGGGAAGGCCGCCGCCGAGCGCCTTCGCGAGCGTCATAATATCGGGGCGGACACCGACGTGCTCGTGAGCAAAGAACCGCCCGGTGCGTCCCATCCCGGTCTGCACTTCGTCGAAGATGAGCAGAAGATTCGATTGATCGCAGAGTTCGCGCACCTGCTTCAGATACTCCGGACCAGGCGTAACCACGCCGCCCTCGCCCTGGATAGGCTCGATCATGATCGCGACGGTTTCGTCTTTTACGGAACGCGAGAGCGCCGCGACGTCATCGAACGGCACCAATCGAAATCCCGGAACGAGCGGTTGAAACCCCTGATGATATTTTTCCTGGCCGGTCGCGCTCAGCGTCGCCATCGTGCGTCCGTGGAACGAGCCGAGCGTGGCGAGAATTTCGAAACGTCCGCCGCCGTCCTTGCTGCCCCATCGCCGCGCAAGCTTGATCGCGGCCTCGTTGGCCTCAGCGCCTGAGTTCCCGAGAAAAACCTTCGCGTTGCCGAAACGCGTCGCGAGTTTTTCGACGAGACGCGCCATCGGCTCGGTATGGAACACGTTGGATACATGGGTGAGCTTCTCGGCCTGATTTTTAATCGCGCGCACCACACGCGGGTGCGCATGGCCGAGGCTGGTGACGGCCAGGCCGCAGAAGAAATCGAGGTAACGGTTGCCGTCGGCGTCGTAGAGATACGCTCCCGTGCCGCGCTCGAATGCCAGCGGAAGGCATCCGTAGATATCGACCATGTTTCGATGCGCGAGATCGACGATTTCAGCGTTGTTCATCTTGCTTTCCGGCACTCCGTTTTTGAACACGGCGCACGTTTGCTTTCGCGCCGTTGGTTGCCGGCGCGCCGGCGCCATTGTTCGTTACTTCGGTTCCGACTCCGCTTTCAGTAAAGATCTCCAGTAGGACCGCGTGGCTCAAGCGACCGTCGAGGATATGCGCCTTGGCGACTCCGCCGCGCAAAGCGTCAAGGGCGCATTCGACCTTGGGAATCATGCCCTCGTGGATCACGCCACGTTCGATATTCTTTCGTGCCTGAGCAGCCCCGAGCGTCGCGATCAGACGGCCGTCCTTGTCTTTTACGCCCTCGACATCGCTCAGCAGGATGAGCTTCTCCGCCCTGAGCGATTCCGCGATTTTGCCCGCCGCGATATCCGCGTTGATGTTGTAAGTTTCGCCGTTCGATCCAAATCCGACAGGCGCAATCACCGGGATAAAGTCGGCGTCACACAGCGCGCGCACAATCGCGTCATTAACTTCGACAACGTCGCCGACGAGTCCCACGTCGACGCGGGTGGCGCGTCCGTTTTCCTTGACGACCATCTCCATCTTACGAGCGCGCAGCAGAGCGCCGTCCTTACCGCAGATTCCGGCTGCACGTCCACCCTGGCGCGTAATCAACGCGACAAGGTCCTTGTTAATCCGCTGCAGCACCATCTCGACCGCTTCCATCGTGGGCGCGTCGGTGATGCGCATGCCGCGCACGAATTGCGATTTGATCCCGAGCTTCGCGATGAATTCCGAAATCTGCGGGCCGCCGCCGTGAACGATAACCGGATTTACGCCGATGAGTTTGAGCAGCACAACATCGCGAGCGAACCCTTCGCGCAGCTCCGGCGATTCCATCGCGTGCCCGCCGTACTTGATGACGAAGGTCGCGCCGCGAAAGCGCTGGATATAGGGCAGCGCCTCGATCAGCGTCTGCGCTCTGTCGATCAGTTTCTGCACCTGGCCCTCGCGCGCGTAAGCACGAAGTCGAGCGACAACAAATGCGGCGCTCGCCGCATGGCCGTTGGAACCTGCAGCGTCTCGGCTATGCGCATCGCGTTTTCTCTATAGTATGTAGCGGGACAGATCCTCGTTTTTGAGGATCGGGTCGAGGCGGCGATGCACGTATTCGCCGTCGATCGTGAGAGTGCGCTCGGGCAGCTCCGGCGCGCTGAACGATATTTCCTCCAGCAGGCGCTCGAGCACGGTATGAAGCCGACGCGCTCCGATATTTTCCGAACGCGAATTGACCTGCGCAGCAATTTCCGCAAGCGCGGAAACCGCTTCGGGACTGAAGCTCAGATGAACGTTCTCCGTCTCCATCAACGCTACGTATTGCCTGGTCAGGGCATTCTCGGGTTCGGTTAGAATCCGAATAAAGTCCTCGCGAGTCAAGGCTTTCAGCTCGACGCGTATCGGAAAGCGCCCCTGGAACTCCGGAATCAGATCCGAGGGCTTGCTGGTGTGAAACGCGCCCGACGCGACGAACAGGATATGGTCGGTGCGGACGGGACCGTACTTGGTGTTGACGGTCGAGCCTTCGACGATCGGAAGCAGGTCGCGCTGGACGCCCTCGCGCGAGACGTCGGGTCCGCGCGATGACTCGCGCCCTGCGATCTTGTCGATTTCGTCTATGAAGATGATCCCGGATTGCTCGGTGCGCCGGACGGCCTCGCGGCTGATGTTCTCCGTATCGACGAGGCGGGCGGCTTCCTCCTGAGTAAGGATTTCCATCGCCTCGGGAATCTTGACTTTGCGCTTGTGGGTTTTGCGCGGAAGGATCTGGCTCATCAAATCCTTGAAGTTGATGCCCATCTCCTCCATTCCTTGCGGCGTCATCACTTCGACCGTCGGGGTAGCCTGCGCCGTCACTTCGAGCTCGACTTCGCGATCATCCAGATGGCCGTCGCGCAGCAGCTTGCGAAGCTTCTCGCGCGTCTCGTTGCGTGAGTCGGCCTCGATCGGCTCGACGCGTCCTTCCGGAGTGATACCGGCAGGGCGGCGAACCTTTGCAGGAGGCGGAAACAGGATATCGAGCATCCGCTCCTCGGCGGCCTCGCGCGCACGGACCGCGACGCGGACTTGCTCCTCTTCGCGAACCATCTTGAGGGCGATCTCCGTAAGATCGCGAATCATCGATTCAACATCGCGCCCGACGTATCCGACCTCGGTGTAGCGCGAGGCTTCGACTTTGAGGAACGGGGCTTGGGCGAGCCGCGCGAGGCGTCGCGCGATTTCCGTTTTGCCCACGCCAGTCGGCCCGATCATCAGGATATTCTTGGGCGCGATTTCGTCGCGGAGTTCCGCCGGAACGTTCTGGCGACGCCATCGATTCCTAAGCGCAATCGCCACGGCGCGCTTCGCGTCGTGCTGACCGACGATATAGCGGTCGAGCTCGGAAACGATCTCGCGCGGCGTCATCACGGCCGGCGGTGAAAGTGCTTCAGGCATGGTCAATACTTTCTCGAACGCGCAAAACGAAACCCGGCGTCGGGATTCTTAAAGTTCCTCGATAGCGAATTGGTCGTTTGTATAGATGCAAATTTCCGAAGCGATTTTCATCGCGGCTTCCGCGATCTGTCGCGCCGTCATATCCGGCGCGTGACGCAGAAGCGCCCGCGCAGCGGACAGCGCGAAGTTTCCGCCCGATCCGATCGCGAGCACACCGTCGTCGGGCTCGATAATATCGCCGGAACCCGAAATCAGAAGCGAGCTCTCGCGATCCGCGACCACCAGCATCGCTTCGAGCCGACGCAGGACGCGATCGGTGCGCCAATCGCGCGCCATCTCAACCGCGGCGCGACGAAGCACGCCGTTGTACTCCTGAAGCTTGCCCTCGAAACGATCGAACAGTGTAATCGCATCGGCGGTCGACCCCGCGAAGCCCGCAAGCACGCGATCGTTATGAAGCCGGCGCACCTTGCGCGCCCCCCGCTTCATGATGGTTGATCCCATGCTCACCTGGCCGTCGCCGGCGATCACAACGCTGTCTCGATAGCGGACCGAAATAACCGTCGTGCCGTGAATCTCGGGGGCGGTTTCAGGCGCGCGGATGGGCACGGCGATAAACCTCTTTAAGTCGATTGACGCTCACGTGAGTATAACGCTGCGTGGTGGCGAGACTGGCGTGACCCAGCATCTCCTGGATCGAGCGCAAGTCCGCGCCTGCGTTAAGCATGTGCGTAGCGAACGAATGGCGCAAGCCGTGCGGAGTCAGCGCGTTGTCCAGACCGGCGTCCGCGAGCCGCCGCGCCAGGATATTCTCGACACTCCGCGTCGTGAGCCGCCC
>DASPQU010000469.1:0-3837 GCA_035624805.1 Binataceae bacterium (SeqCode)
GGGCGGCTCAACGTCGAGCTTATTCATGTAATAGATCATGTCGCTGCCGTGGTCCGGTTCGGTGCCCGGCCAGCATCCGATGCAATCCTCCGCGCTGAAACGCTCGACGAGGTCCGGCTTGCCCGACATCTGGGCCAGCATCTTCGGAAATCCGGCGACGCCCAGACTGATCGCGAGGCCGGAATCGCCCCATCCCATCTCCTCGGATATCAGACATCGCAGTCTGGCTTGCTGCGCGGGAGGCAAATCGCTGTTGGGACCGGTGAGATCGTCGAGGCCGAGCGCGCGATGCTTCCGGTGCACCTCCCACAGGACGGAGTCCCTGGCGATGACGTCGTTGGGGTCCGCCATCGCGTCGAGCTTGATGCCCGCGGGTCGCATGACCTCTTCGGCGAATCTGTGAACTGTCTCCCAAACCGATCGCTCGGTGTCACTCAGCCCTACTTCATAGTCGATGCCGGCCATAGTGCACTCCTGATTCGTTAACGATCTCGCGGCATCGGTGCGCGATGCTTTCGAACGCGCAACGCAATGCTTCAATGTGGGCGCCTATATCCCGCAGACAGGTTTTTCTGTCCAATGAGAATTCCTTATAGCGATATAATTTCTTGGTATATGGAGGACGCCACGGCCATATCGCAGATGCTCGCGGGCGTGAGGTGCCGGGGAGGAACGGTTAGCGAGTCTCGACAATCTGCTATCTGGATGACGGTTTTTTCCAGATGGCGCGCTCGTGCATCAAAGCGATCTGCCGCTCGATTACCTCGCGACGATACTCCGCATGCTTCATCGGTTCGCGATGCTGGTAGAGATTTTTCGGATAGATGGGGTCCTTATACAGAAGCTGATAAAGCTCGGTTCGCAAATCTTTGATCCAATTGTCCCACTGCGCATTCGCGCGGTGGTACCGCAGCGCTTCGATATCTATTACTCCGGCAACGTATGTCGATCCGCCACCATACTCCTGCCTGCCTACAATCCGACCCAGATAATCGAATATGAATGAGCGTCCGCCGAAGGTATCGACGGCATCGCGACTGTTGGCATCGAGATAGTACGTACCCATGTTGGGTGCGACCACGTACATGTTGTTGTCCAGCGCCCGCGCACGGCTCTGAATTTCAAATAGTTCGTTGCCGGTCGCAGGATGCGGGTACGAGCCGCGATAAACGACCTCGGCTCCGTTCATCGCCAGCGCTCGTGCATTCTCAGGATACGATCCTTCGTTGGCCATCATGATCCCGAGCCTGCCTATTTCCGTGTCCACGACCGGCCAGAACGCATCGAGCGTGAAACCGTACTTCTCCACCCACCAATCAAAGATGTCGTGCGGACATACCGAATGCTCGACCGGAAAGAGCGGCGACACCTTGTAGTGCTTCAGAATGACTTCGCCTTTCGGATCGAGGATGAACCCGACGTTGAAGAACCTATCCTTCCAATCCGGATGGCGTGCCTTGGCCTGCGCCATGACAAACGCGTCGTACTCTCGCGCAATCTTCCCCAGCGCCTCAGTCTCAGAACCGGGGATGTCGATTGCGCATTCGCGCGAATACGTGACGTGATCTAGATCGAGGACTTCGTCGTTGAAGCCCTGCAACGCACCCTCCGGAATTGCAATCAGGCGCACCGGCAAATCGAGGCCGGAAAGCCAGGCCGCGGCTTTGACCAGATGAGAGATGTGTTCGAGATTGACAGCGATATCGTCGCGTTTGCGGATCCCGCGTACGGTGGGAACTAGTCCAACGGCTGTGTATGGAGTGATCATCGTTTTACTTTTTCTCGCCTCCGCTGCGCTGCGCCTCGAAAGCGCTCACGCGCTGCGCGGCGCAGCGTCGCGCCCCTTCGGAATTTGGCATCGAGCATCCAGCCTGTCCGTGTCGCTTCCATCTTCTCTGCGCCTTGCGCAGATTCGAACATCCGTTTCAGGAGAACTTGGGAAGGTCGGCCTGCGCCGACCTTATAGCTTCCTCGGGATAGGCGCTGTCCTCGAGTTGCCCGCTTAGGTAGCGATCGTACGCGGCCATATCGAAATGGCCGTGCCCGGAAAGCGTGAAGAAGATCGTCTTCGGCTCGCCGGTTCGTTTGGATTCGAGCGCTTCGTCGACGGCGACTCGTATCGCGTGATTGCTTTCCGGCGCGGGGATGATCCCCTCGCTGCGCGCGAACATCAGACCGGCCTCGAATGTCGCCCGCTGCGCAACCGCAACGGCTTCGACCAGACCCTCATGATGGAGCTGCGAGACGAGCGGGGAGTCGCCGTGATATCGAAGGCCGCCGGCGTGGATTGCGGGCGGGATGAACTTGCGTCCCAGCGTGTACATAAGCATGTACGGCGTGAGTCCCTCGGTATCGCCGGAATCATAGGCGTAATGGCCCCGGGTCAACGTCGGACACGATTCGGGTTCCACAGCGACGAGCCGAACCTTTTTTCCAGCGGCCTTGTCGGCGAAGAATGGAAATGCGGTCCCGCCGAAGTTCGACCCGCCTCCGCAGCATGCGATGATCACGTCGGGGTAGTCGCCCGCCTTCTTGAACTGTTTTTTCGCTTCGAGTCCTATCACCGACTGATGAAGCAAAACGTGATTGAGAACCGACCCGAGCGCATAGTTGGTGTCTTTGCGGGACGCCGCCTCTTCGACCGCCTCGGAGATCGCAATCCCGAGCGAGCCCGGCGACTCCGGCTCGGAATCCAGAATTCTTCTTCCCGATCGTGTTTCGTTGCTTGGGCTGGCGATGACCTGCGCGCCCCACGTCTCCATCATCGATCGACGAAACGGCTTCTGCTCGTAGCTCACGCGTACCATGAACACGCGGACATCGATTCCGAACATCCGTCCCGCCAATGCGAGCGCCGAGCCCCATTGTCCCGCGCCGGTTTCGGTCGCGAGGCGACGCACTCCATCGAGATGGTTGAAGTACGCTTGCGCAACAGCGGTGTTCGGTTTGTGAGAGCCGGCGGGGCTGACGCCCTCGTATTTGTAAAAGATGCGCGCCGGTGTTCCGAGCGCCTGTTCAAGACGCAGCGCTCGGTAGAGCGGACTCGGACGCCAGAGACGATATATTTCGCGAACGGGGTCCGGGATGGGAATCCATCGTTCTCGTGAAACCTCCTGCTCGATAATCGCAGCCGGGAAAATCGCAGCGAGCGCGTCGGGACCGATGGGTTTTCCGTCCGGACCGAGCGGCGGCGCGGGCGGATTCGGCATATCGGCAACAACGTTGTACCAATGACGGGGGATATCGGATTCGTCGAGAAGAAATTTCACCTGTGACATAGGACTCGGCGTTCGCGTTGCTCCTGTTGGGTTCGGCAGCGGCTCGAATGATCGATCGCGCGCGTGCGAGTTTCAAGGCGAATCGATCGCGCCCGCGGCAATCGCGCGACGCATTTTGCTTGCGCGTCAGTGCAAATCGCGCTCTACCTACAGGTCCACAATCGGATTAAGAAACGAACGCTATGGCTTCTCTCGAAACTTCGCTTGCCGAATACATCGGCTCAAAAATGCCCGATATCACTGTCGTCCGTGTCGACCAGCTCGAGCAAATCTCGGGCGGCGCGTCGCGCCAGACCTATCGGTTTAGGGTCTCATACCAGCACGGCGGAGAGCATCGCGAACGCCGCCTGATTCTGCGGCGCGACCCGTCGCAGAGCCTGATCGACACCGACAGGAGAACTGAATTCTCCGCGTACAAAGCTTTCTTCGGCACCGACGTCCCGGTTCCCGAAGTGCTATGGCTCGAAGACGACCCACGTCATCTGGGCAGTCCATTTTTCATCGGCGCGGAGATGAGCGGTCTCGAGGCATCGCCGGCCCGTATGCTTCTGCCACCCTA
>DASPQU010000470.1:0-14119 GCA_035624805.1 Binataceae bacterium (SeqCode)
ATTCGGCGTCGTGCCGGTCGAGAACTCGACCGAGGGATCGATCAACCTGACGCTGGACCTTCTGATAGATACGACCCTGGTGATAGTCGGCGAGATTTTGCTGCCAATCCGTCATGCGCTGCTTTCGCGAGCGAAGCACGAATCGGAGATCCGCAAAATCGTATCGCATCAACAATCGCTCGCGCAGTGCCGCAACTATCTCAATCGCAATTTCCCCGGAATCGAGACTGAGGCGGTGGCGTCGAACTCGACGGCGGCAGGGCGCGCGGCGCAAGACCCCACAGTTGCGGCGATCGCCTCGGTTGACGCAGGCCGCGCGAACGACCTGAATGTGCTCGCTGAAAATATTCAGGATCTCGCGCAGAACACGACGCGGTTTCTGATTATGGGGACGCAGCCGACGATTCGCAGCGGCGCCGACAAGACCACGGTTCTGTTCGCGGTCCCGGACAAGGTTGGCGCGCTCAATCAGGTGCTGGCCTTGTTCGCGCGCAACAAAATCAACATTTCAAAGATCGAATCGCGTCCGCGGCGCGGGCGCCCGTGGGAATATCTGTTCTTCGTCGATTTCAAAGGCCATCGCGAAGACGCGCACGCCGTGCGTGCTCTCGCTGGTCTAAAGCGCATCGCTCTGTTCTTGAAGGTGCTGGGATCGTATCCTGAAGCGAGGACAGCACGCGCTTGAAGGGACGGAATTTCGATTTGCTAAAGCCCGACGACCTCGTCCTGCCCTCAGTCTCCGCCATTCATCCCTACGCACCGGGGAAACCGGTCGAAGAGCTTGAGCGTGAACTCGGAATCGGCGAGGCGGTAAAGCTCGCTTCCAACGAGAATCCGATCGGGCCGTCGCCTCGCGCGGTTCAGGCCATCCGCGCCGCGTTGGCCGAATTGAACCGCTATCCGGACGGCGGATGCTACCAGCTGCGGCACAAGGTTGCGGCGCATCATCAGTTGACCGCCGACCATATTTTCATAGGCTCCGGTTCGGTCGAGATAATCAACCTGCTTGCGTTTCTGTTCCTGCGCCCCGGGTTGAACGCAATTTTCACCCGTCACGGGTTCGCGATTTATCCGCTTGCGACCGCGTCGACGGGCGCGGAAGCGAAAGTGATCGGGGTGCGCCCCAGTTACGAGTTCGATCTCGACGCGATTGCCAATGCGATCGACGACAATACGCGCATCATCTATCTCGACAATCCCAACAATCCGACCGGTACGATTTATCGCCGCGCCGAGTGGAAACGGTTTCTGGCGCGTGTTCCGCAACGCGTCGTCATCGTTGCCGACGAAGCTTACTTCGAGTTCGTTCGGGACCCCGAATATCCCGATTCGCTTGAAGATCACGACGGCGAGCGGATGATTGTCACGCTGCGCACTTTCTCAAAGATCTTCGGTCTGGCGGGGGTGCGGGTCGGATACGCGGTCGCGCGCCCTGAGATAATCAGGCTGCTCGACAAGGTGCGTCAGCCGTTCAACGTGACCTCGCTCGCTCAAGTCGCCGTGCTGGCCGCGATGGACGATCGCGAGCATATCGAGGCGACGCTCAAAGTGAATCAACAGGGGATGGCGTATCTCGAACGCGAGTTTCGCCGTCTCGGGATTCCTTTTGTGCCGAGCCACGCGAACTTTATTCTCGCGGACGTGGGCGACGGCGCTGCGGTATATGACAAGCTTCTGCGCAAGGGAGTAATCGTGCGTCCGATGGGTGGTTACGCGCTTGCGCGCCATCTGAGGATCAGCGTCGGATTGCCCGAAGAAAATCGAAAGCTCGTCGAGGCGCTCGAACAAGTGATCCGTCAGGCGTAGGGCCGTTGGCGGGTACGATATCGTCGTCCGCGCATTCAGAACTTCAATGCTCTTCAAGCAAATGACCATATGCGGCGTCGGTCTGATCGGAGGCTCGCTCGCGCTGGTCGCCCGCGAAAAGAAGCTCGTGGGCAGGATCGTCGGGCTCGGACGGACGCAGGCAAACCTCGACGTGGCGGTCGAGCGCGGGATGCTCGATACTGCAACGCGCGACCCGGCGACCGCTGCGCGCGGCGCAGATCTGGTGTTGCTCGCCGTCCCGATTCGAACGATGCCTGAAACGTTGCGCGCGATAATCCCCCATCTTCCGGATAACGCTGTGATAACGGATGCAGGAAGCGTCAAGGGCTGGGTGGTGCGCGAGCTGGAGCCGATGCTGCGTCCGGGCATGTCGTTGGTCGCGGCCCATCCGGTGGCGGGCAAGGAAACAACTGGCGCCGGGGCTGCGGATCGTGAACTTTATGTTAATAGAAAGGTGATCATAACACCCTCGAAATCAAGCACCCCCGAGGCGATCGACAAAGTCGCGGCGCTATGGGCCGCTACGGGTGCACGCGTCGACAAAATGGCCCCCGACGAGCACGATCTGATCCTGGCGCACGCGAGTCATCTGCCGCAGATTGTGTCGAGCGCTCTCGCAGCGTCGATCGACGATCGGCGCGTGGGCGAGCGCATAGTAGCGGATTTCGGCGCGGGAGGATTGCGCGACACGACGCGTCTTGCGGCGTCGTCGACGGAAATGTGGCTCGACATCTTTCTCACGAATCGCGAGGCGATCCTGCGCACGCTCAAGCAGTTTGGCGCGACCTTCGCCGAATTTCGGCGTGCTATCGAGACGGCGGACGAAAGGGCGATAACGGAGTTGTTCGAAAAAGGACGTCGGATGCGTTCCCGGCTGAAATGAAGCGAACGCGCCCCATAGTCGCGATCGACGGTCCGGTCGGCGCGGGAAAATCCACGGTGGCGCGCGAGTTGGCGCGCGCGATTGGCTTCACGTACCTCAACACCGGTGCGATGTATCGTGCGGTCGCGATTGCGTTGCGCGAAGCGCGGTTGACGGACGCGGACAGCGCCGGGTTCGAGAATCGAATGGCGCCCATCCTCGAATCGATACGGATACGATTCGACGGTGAGCGGGTGATGCTGAACGATCGCGACGTATCGCAGGAAATCACCCGGCCCGAAATCAGCGACCTCGCCTCACGATTCTCAACAATCGCGGCGGTACGCACGCGGATGCGCGATCTTCAGCGTATCGCGGGCGAGGCGGGAGGCGTGGTGATGGAGGGCCGCGATATCGGCACGGCGGTGTTCCCGGACGCGGAATTCAAATTTTATCTCGACGCGGATGCAGTAATTCGCGCGCGCAGGAGATATAATGAATTGACGGCCAAAGGAGTCAAAGCTGATTTCGAAGAAGTCCTAAGCCAGTTGCTCGAGCGCGACGAGCGCGACAGCGCAAGGGCGCTTGCCCCACTCAAGCGAGCCGACGACGCAATCCTGATTGACACCAGCGGACTCTCGATCTCCGAGGTCGTGACTAAATTAAAGGAACTGATGCAAGCCCGTCCGCGCGTCATCGGGACTTGAAACGCCGCCGACGCGGTTGTAAGGATGGCACTTGTCTTTGAAGTTCCCCCGGAAGGTTCTCACTAAATGGAGAAGGCGTTGCCTCATAAGTTAAGCGGAGGAGACAGTGAATTCGAGTCGTTGATGGAAGAGAGCTTGAAGGCTCCCCGCCCCGGAGACGTCCTCGTCGGCAGAGTTCTGCTCGTCACCCGCGACAGCGTGATCGTCGACATTAACTACAAGTGCGAAGGCCAGGTTCCACTCGCCGAGTTCCTCGATGCTGAGGGCAAGCTCACCATCAAGGAAGGCGACGAGGTGGATGTTTATTTCGAGGGCACCGAAACCGAAAACGGCACCGTAATGCTCTCCCACGCCAAGGCCGAGAAGTTCAAGGTCTGGCGTGAACTTGAACGCGCTTTTCAGAGCGAGACGCCGGTCGAAGGCGTCGTGCTCGGCAAGGTCAAGGGAGGGCTCAAGGTCGATATTGGCGTCCCTGCCTTCCTGCCCGGCTCCCATGTGGATATCCGCCCGGCGCGCAACCTCGACCGCTACGTCGGTCAGCGCGGGCGTTTTCAGATTCTGAAATTCAACCGCGCGCGCGGCAACGTTGTTGTATCGCGGCGCAGCGTTCTCGAACGCGAACGCTCATCGCTCAAGGAACAGACCTTGAAGGTTCTCGAAGAGGGCGTAATCCTCGAGGGAACGGTCAAGAACATCACTGACTACGGCGCGTTCATCGACCTCGGCGGACTCGACGGCCTGCTCCACATAACAGATATGTCGTGGGGTCGCCTGCAACATCCGTCCGAGGTGATCAAAGTCGGCGACAAAGTGAAGGTCGTCGTTTTGAAGTACGACCCGCAGCGCGAGCGCGTCTCGCTCGGCATGAAGCAGATCATGCCCGATCCGTGGAACAAGGTCTCTGAAACCTATCCTCCCGGCACACGGACCCAGGGCAAGGTCGTGAGCGTCACCGACTACGGCGCTTTCGTCGAGCTCGAAAAGGGCGTCGAGGGCCTCATCCACGTCTCCGAGATGAGCTGGAGCAAACGCGCGGTTCATCCGTCCAAGGTGGTGAATCCGGGAGATAACGTCGAAGTTCAGGTACTCGGCGTCGACGAAGCCAACCGCAGAATCTCGCTCGGTTTGAAGCAGACTGAGCCAAATCCGTGGCAGGCGCTCGCCGAGAAGCATCCGATCGGCACCCGCGTCAAAGGCAAGGTTAAATCGATTACCGATTTCGGGGCGTTTGTAGAGATCGAACCCGGAATCGACGGCCTCGTTCATATTTCGGACATGTCGTGGACCAAGAAGATCCGCCATCCTTCGGAAGTGATGAAGAAGGGCGACGAGATCGAAGCGGTGGTGCTCGGCATCGATATCGAGAACGAGCGCGTCAGCCTTGGCGTCAAGCAGCTTGCGCCCGATCCGTGGGATACGATTACGGAACGCTATCCGCTTCACACTCGCGTGACCGGCAAGGTCAGCTCGGTGGCGGATTTCGGCGTGTTCGTGGAACTCGAAGAGGGGATCGAGGGACTGATCCATATCTCGCAGCTCTCCAACGAGCGGGTCGACAAGCCGTCGTCGCTGTTCAAGGTGGGAGATCAGGTTGAAGTCCTCGTCGTGCAGATCGATCCCAAGGAACGCCGCATCGGACTTTCGATACGAGCGCTCAAGCAGCACGAGGAACGCGAGGAGATGCAGGCTTACATGAAACGCGAGCACGAGGCCGCGCGCTTCTCGATGGAAGATATCCTCAACGAGGAGCTCAGGCTGGATCGCGGACAACGGCGAGCGCCGTCGCGCCGGCCGTGGACGCGACCGATAATCACGTTTCATAATAGTCGGTAGTCGGCGGACGCACTGCATGCGGATTCCCGCCCGGGGGGCGATGACCAAGCGGGGCATAATCGACGAGTTGCTGGTCCGAAAGAGCAATTTTTCGGTGCGCGAGTCGGAGGCGATCGTAAACATTATGTTCGACGCGATCGCCGAAGCGCTTTCGCGCGGTGAGCGCATCGAGATTCGCGGGTTCGGAAGCTTCGGAGTCAAAAGTCGCCGCGCCCGTCAGGGGCGTAATCCGAAAACCGGCGAGACGGTCGCGGTCGAAGCCAAGCGTGTCCCGTTCTTTCGCGTCGGCAAGGAACTGAGAAGCAAGGTTGATGAAGCGCGCGAGCCGGCGCCGCGATAACAAATCGGACGCGACCACCCTCCTGCGGCTGTGGGCTCCCTGGCGTTACCCTTATATTCGCGCCGCCGGTCCTCCCCCTGCTGGCTGCATCTTCTGCTTCGGCGACATCGGCGCCGCCGAGCGCCGCAAGCGCCTGGTCATCCATCGAGACAACGACGCCGTGATCATGCTCAACCGCTTTCCCTACAACAACGGCCACATCATGATCGCACCGCGCCGCCATGTTGCCACGCCGGAACTGCTGAGTCGCGCGGAGCGGTCCGCAGTTGCCGATCTCATCGCAGCTTCCGTTGGACTATTGCGAAAGGCGCTGAATCCTTCGGGGATGAATGTCGGCGCGAACCTCGGACGCAGCGCGGGAGCGGGAATCGCCGAGCATATGCACTGGCATATCGTGCCGCGATGGGACGGCGATACGAACTTCATCACCGTGCTCGATTCCACCCGCGTCATCTCCCAGCATCTTAACGCTTCGTTCAAAGTGCTGAACGAGCTTTTCAAGACGATAGAGGCTCACATATCCTAGAATTTGCGGCAGGCGACACATCAATGGATCAAAGCCTTCTCAAATTGAAAACCATCGGCGATCTCAGGCGTGCCGGCTACAAATGCAAGCCGGTCCGGATGGAGATGCGGGACAATCTGCTTGCACGATTGCGCCGCGGTGATCGCGCGATGCCGGGAATCGTCGGATATGACGATACCGTAGTGCCGGAAATCGAAAACGGGATTCTCGCCGGCCATCACATGGTTTTTCTCGGCGAGCGCGGACAGGCCAAGTCGCGACTCATTCGTTCGCTCGCGCTTTTGCTCGACGAAGCGGCGCCGATGCCGAAGGGATGCGAGATCAACGACGATCCGTTCGCGCCGATATGCCGTCGATGCAAGCGGGTGCTCGCGGAGAAGGGCGACGAGGCTGAGATTGAATGGATCAGCCGCGACCATCGCTACGGCGAGAAACTCGCCACGCCCGACGTTTCGGTCGCAGACCTAATCGGCGAGATCGATCCGATCAAGGTGGCCGAGGGACGCTACCTTGCCGACGAGGAAACCATTCACTACGGACTCATCCCGCGCACCAATCGCGGGATCTTCGCCATCAATGAGCTTCCCGATCTGACCGAGAAGGTTCAGGTGGGGTTATTCAACCTGATGGAGGAAAAGGACGTCCAGATAAAGGGATACAAGATCAGATTGCCGCTCGATATCGTATTCGTCGCGAGCGCAAATCCCGAAGATTACACTTCGCGCGGCAGGATCATCACGCCGCTCAAGGATCGCTTCGACGTGCAGATTCGCACGCACTACCCGAAGACGCTCGAGCAGGAAATCGCGATCATGGAGCAGGAGGCGAACTATCCGCCCGAGTCGGATATGGCCCTGCGGATACCGCCGTTCATGAAAGAGATCGTCGCGCAGATTACGTTCGAGGCGCGCGCGTCGAACGAGATCAATCAGACCTCGGGAGTGTCGGTGCGCGTTTCGATCAACAATTTCGAATCGGTACTCTCCAACGCAGAAAAGCGTTCCGTACTCAACGGCGAGAACGAGATCGTGCCGCGCCTGTCGGATTTGCATTCGCTGTACGCTTCGACGGCCGGGAAGATCGAACTTGAGTACGTAGGCGAGGACAAGAAGGAAGGGGATCTGATCGAACGCCTGGTGAACCGCGCCGTCCTCAAGACATTCGACAAGTATTTCAAGCTCGACGACGCGGCGCTGAAGAAAGTTGCCGCGTATTTCGAGCAGGGATGGGGCGTCGAGGTTTCCGATGTCTCGCCGAGCTCCGAGTACACCGAGCCGATTCGCGAGATCGAGGGGCTGCGCGACTCGATTCAGCATCTCGGACCGTTCGAGACGCCGGGTCTGATGGCGGCCGCAAGCGAATTGATTTTCGAGGGACTGCACCTGCATCAGAAGCTGAACAAGGATCGCGAAGGCGGGCGATTTTCGTATCACGCATAGCCAGCCAAAGACGCCTGATGGCAATCATCCGATATACGCTGTGGGACGGCAGCCAGCAGCTTAGGCTCGACGCCGACAAGGTGTTCGAAAAGCTGGCCGAGTACATGTCCTACACCGACGATGCGCGCCAGGCGCTCGATTGGATGATGCGCCAGGGCGTGGATTTCGAGGGTACCCGCGTGATGGGGCTCGACGAGTTCGTCGAGCAGCTTCGCCAGGAGATGCGCCAGAAATATCGCGATTTCAACCTGCGCGAATCGCTGTCCGAGATGGAGCAAAAGCTCCAGGATATCCTCGAGCGCGAGCGCACGAAGCTTGATTCGCTTAAGGGCAAAAAGCCCGGAATCGACGAGAAGCGACGCGAACTTGATCGCCTCCCTCGCAGGTTGTCCGAAGCAATCCGCAAGCTGGAAAGTTACGAATTCGAGGACGCAGAAGCGAAGGCTGATTTCGACGAATTGCTCGAGGAATACGAGAACATCCGCGATCTCGAGAATTTCCGCGATCGCAACCAGCATTTATTCCATGGCCCCAAGAGCCTCAACTACGAGGAATCGCTTGAGCTGATGCATGAGATGGAGCAGATGCGTCAGCTCGAGCAGGACCTGATGTCGGGAAATTTCGAAAACATATCGCTCGAAGACCTGCAGCAGATTCTTGGACAGCAGGCGTCGCGCGACTTTCAGAATCTCAAGCAGATGATGGTGCTGCTCAAGGAATCCGGCTACCTGATGCCGAAGGGCGACCATTTTCAACTCTCTCCAAAGGGCGTACGCCGCATCGGGCAGCTCGCGCTGCGCGATATTTTCCAGAACCTGCTCAAGGATCGCGGCGGCTCGCACCAGATGGATCATCGCGGGATCGGCGAGATGCGACCGGAGCAAACCCGCACCTACGCGTTCGGCGATCCGCTCAATCTGAACCTGGTTGCCACGCTCAAGAAGGCGCTGGCGCGAAAGCCCGGCGTCCCGCTCAATCTTGCTCCCGATGATTTCCAGATTTACGAATCGGATTTCGCGAGCACCTCGTCGACGGTTCTGTGTCTCGATATGTCGTGGTCGATGAGCTGGGAAGGGCGTTTCGCGGCGGCGAAAAAGGTCGCGATGGCGATGGAGACGCTGATTCGCTCCAAGTTCCCGCGCGACTATTTCTCCATCGTTGGATTCTTCACGCGCGCGGTCGAGCTGAAGCTCAAGGATCTCCCTGAAGCTTCGTGGAACATGGGCGATCCGTTTACGAATCTTCAAGATGGTTTGCGGCTCGCGACGGATCTGCTTTCTCGCCATCCCTCGCGCAATCAGCACATCATCGTGATTACCGACGGACAGCCGACTGCGTACTTCCTGAACAAGCGGCTCTACTGCGAGTGGCCGCTGTCATTCGGCGGCATCAGCATGCGTGCCGCTCAGGAAACGCTTAAGGAAGTCGAGCGCGTGACGCGCAAGGGAATTACGATCAACACCTTTATGCTTGACGATTCGCCGAGCCTGCGCGCGTTCGTCGAGAAGATGACGCTGATTAATCGCGGCCGCGCGCTATACACCCGCCCCGACCATCTCGGCGAATACATGCTCGTCGACTACCTCGCCCGCAAGAAAAAGAAAATTTAACGCCCGCGAGCTGCGGAAAGATTAACCGACATGGCGTGCGGGGTTTCGGGTTCCTGCGGGAAGGTCCACACGCCGCCGATATCCCGAATTACGATTCGGTTTTCCTCCGCGCCCGCGGCGGCCTCGAGTCGGCGTATCGGCTCATCCATCGGTTCGTTCGACAATTTGAAGGTTCCCCAATGGATCGGGACGATGTACTTCGCGTCGGTCTGGCGGAACATCCGCCACACCTCTTCCGGGTTTGCGTGATTCCAGATCCACGGATCGTATGCGCCGATCGAGAAGGCCGCGATGTCGGGAGGCGTTGTCGCCAGCGCGCCGAATAGATCGGTGTAGGCGCTGTCGCACGCAACGAGCATCCTGCGCCCGTTTTTCTCCAGTACGTAGCTGTTAAACCCGTAACTGCCTCCGAACGGCGGCCATCGCTTGCCCCAATGCCGGGCGCCCATTGCAGTGATCTTCAGACCGGCAATTTCCGTAGCCTGGCCCCACCGGAGCTCGCGTACATCGGAGTATCCGAGTGGACCGACCAGTTTCGCACATCCTGAACAGGCCACCACTACAGCGTTTTTCGGCAGCACGCGCAGCGACGGGACGTCGAGATGATCCATATGGGCGTGCGTGATCAGTATGACATTGATCGAGCTCAGGTCATCGGGGCCGAGCGGTGCTGGAACGATTCGCCGGGGTCCGATCGTGAAAAGCGGCTCGATCGAAAATCCCACGCGGTCGAAAAGTGACGGATCGCTAAGCACGCGAACGCCGAAGAAATCGATCAGCATCGTCGCATGTCCGAGATTCGCGATCGTGAGCTTTTCGTCGGACCAGGAATTCGGCTGCAGGATGGAAGAACGCATGCCGTTGCGCTCGGCTGCGACGGTTCGATCGGCGATGTAATCCGTCATCGTCGGAATTCCCGGCGCCAAACTCGCGACCGCAAGGAATGCGGCGAAGTACATCCGCCATCGAGCGCCATGCGCGCGCATGCAATCATTCCACGGTCGGGAAACAGGGCAGCTCCTTCACGAGCGTATAATTATAGATCCTGCCGTCCCACTGAAAAGTGCCGACTTGAGGCGCAAAGTCTTCAGCGACACTGATCATCTTTTCGGCGTCCTGCTGATCCTCGGCGACGTTCACCGCGTAAACCAGGTATCGCGGTTTACCGGCTGGAACTCCGGCTTCCAACGGCGGATTGAAATGCAAACCGAACAGCTTGCGCTGCGAATGCCATCCGTCCGGCGAGCTTCCCCGCGCGCGGTAGACTGCCCATACGGGATGACCATTGGAAGTGTCGAGTCGGAATTCGCGCGACTCAATTGCACCAGACGCATCCTGCTCAACTTCTTCGACTCCCGGCGGTGAATTCAGAAGCTGAGTGCATCGCTGCGCACGATCCGCCTTGTCTCCGTCCATGCTGGGCTGTGTTTCATGCGCGGTACTCGCGACCTGGGCCGCCGCAGTGCCGGCGAAAGCGGCGCCCGATACCAATTGTGTCGCTCCAAACGCCATACATCCCGCTGACGACAGCGTCAGAAACGCCAAAGCGAATGTCAGAGCTGAAGGACGGCGCGTCACGGTTTGCACGCGGTCACGAGCGACGATGTGAATGGCGGCATTGGAAGCTTGTGCTCCCCGACCTCGCCGAATCCGGCGCCTGACAACCATCGAGCCACCTCGTTAAAACTGTAGTCGCGTCCCTTTGTCGTAAGCATCAGGTATAGCGCGAAAACCGCACCGGCGCGCGGCTCGGTGCGCTCCTCGTTCATTATGTGATCTTTAATGATAAGTGTTCCACCGGGGGCAAGCGCTCGGAAGCACTTGCGCATCAGCATCGCGTTGGTTTCTTCGTCCTCGCTGTGAATCACGTTCGACATGAAAATCATATCGACGGGGTGGGGCAGCTCATCGCGAAGGTAGTCGACCTCGACCAATGCGATTCGGTCTGCGATTTCAGACTCACGCTCGGCTAGTATTTCGCGCGCGACATTGAGCGTCGGCCCGAGGTCCCATATCGCGGGCCGTAGCGCGGGCCATCGATGCGCCAGCGCGGCCATGTAGGTTCCCGGCCCTCCCGCGAGATCCGCGATGGTTCGCACGTCTGATAGATCGAGGAAGCCCGCGACATATTCGGCATCGCCACGGGAGCGCACGATGCTGTCCATCGCACGAATGAATCGCGAGGTGTCCTGCGGAGTTCCCTGGAACATGTCGGGGATGCGCGACGGCTTTCCGGTTCGAACGGTTTCTTCGAGCTTTTCCCAGGTGTCCCACAATTCGGCTTCGAACAGGATCATATCGCCGACGTAGCGGGGCGAGGATCGAACAAGGAAATCTCGAGCAGACGAATCGAGACGAAATCGCTGAGCGTCTTTGCCAAGAAATCCGATTGCGACGAGCGCGTCAGCTAAGATACGAACGCCGCGCGGCTCCGCTCCGATCGCTCTTGCGAGTTCATCTTCGTCGAGCGACGACTTCGCGAGCGCCTCGAAAACGCCGAGCTTCAGCGCGACCTGGATCGCGCGCGCCTCCGCGTGCCCTGACGCTATCGCGACGATCTCGGAGAAATCCACGGGCGATGACTTCCTTAACGTATGAAATCCTGGGTTACGTAGGCGGAGCCGTCCGCTGACCGTGCGATACCGAGCCCTGTCGCAGCGAAATCGTCGGAGAGCATATTGGCGCGATGCTCGGCCGATTCGAGCCAGCGCTTAATCGCGCGAGCCGGCAGAGTTTCGAGATCGTGCTCGCTTTCGACGTAGAGGTTTTCTGCGACCGCGCGGAACTCGATTCCAACGCCTCGGACGCGATCGGCGGGCGTTCCGCCTTCGGGGCTGTTGTGACCGAGGTAGCGGCGGATCGCCATATCGTAGCTATGCCCGCGAGCGACGATGGTTAGACGTGGCGAGAACTTCAGCGGCTTGTGTCCCAGTCGCACGCGCTCCGCATTCACCATCTTGAGGAGAGTCCCTTCGGTTTCACTGACACCGGCAAGCTCTTCTTCCGATAAAATTTCCCGATGGGCCACGAAGCGCAGCGCTATCGCGGCTATCATCGCGGAGATCACGATACCGAGCGCGATGCGAATCGCGCGACGTCGGCGCACTACGCGCGGCGTCGGCATCACAATCACTCGCGCAGGACCCTTGCGCCGTCCGGCGGGTCCGCGTCCTGTGGCGGAAAAAGTACTCATCTCAGGAACACGCCATTGCCCGGCCGCAGTTGATCGTTCCAGGGGCGATCACGCTGATGGAACAAAAAACGGCGGGGCGCGAATTTATCCCGACCGCTACAATCTTGTGCTACCGTGCGTTTCTGGAAGTGTCAACGAGCAACGTGTTCCTATTCCGCTTGCCCATGGTCTTTTGCGCTATCGTCGCAATTCTCGCGACGACGGCAGCGAGGCAATCGCCGGACGCCGCAGCATCTGATGCGGCGTCCGGCGATCTCCCGTCGGGCGCGTTGCGGGGCGCCGCGAGCCTCTATCTGCGCGAAGCGGCGAACGATCCCGTGAGATGGCAGCCATGGGGTCCGGACGCATTCGAGCTCGCGCGCAAATTCAATCGCCCGATGCTGATCGATATCGGCGCGGTCTGGTGTCACTGGTGTCACGTGATGGACCAGACGACCTACTCGGATCCGGAGGTCGTGCGGGCGATAAATCAGGGATTCGTGCCGGTTAAGGTCGATACCGACGAACGCCCGGATATCGATTCGTACTATCAGGCGGCGGGCGAGGATTTTCGCGCCGGAGGATGGCCTCTCACGTGCTTTACTGCCGCCAATGGTGCGCCGTTTCTGATTCTCGGTTATGTTCCGCCGCGTCCGCGCGATCCCTCGCGCTCGGAATACGGGATGATCTGGGTGCTCAACCAGGTAAAGAGCGAATACGCGACGAACCCGGACCTGCGCAAAACCGCGATCGCTCTCGCCGCCAAGCTCGCAACCGGCGCCGGACGCATTGCCGATCGCCCCGGTTCTCTCGATCGTCTTTTCAGCGAGATCACCGGCACGATTAAAGCGTCGTATGACGCGCGCGACGGCGGTTTCGGATCCGGCGATGGTCCGCGCTTCTACGACTTTCCCGCGATCCGCTTTGCGCTCGCGCGAGGATTCTTCGGAAAGCCGGAGTTCACCGCGATCGCGTCGAATACCCTCAAACGAATCGCGGCCGGCGGCGTTTACGATCAACTTGCCGGAGGATTTCATCGCTACTCGACCGATCCGGATTGGCGAATCCCGCATTTCGAGAAGATGACATACGATCAGGCGATGGCGCTGCGGACGTACGTGGAGGCATACGAAGCGACCGGCGATGACGAGTTTGCGCGAACTGCAAAATCGATCGTCAGCTACGTGAATCGCGTGCTGCTCGATTCGCACAGCCACACTTTCTATTCGCATCAGGACGCCGATGCGTTTCGCGGCGACGACGGCAGCTATTACACGTGGACAACCGACGAAATCCGCCATGCGCTCAATACTCGCGACGCGCGCGCGGCGCTGATGTATTTCGGTTTCGATACGCATCCGGCGACCATGCCGGACGGTCGCGCGGTGCTGCGCCGCGTGATGTCCGATGGCGAATTCGCGTCGAAGATGCGTATCGCGCCGGAGGAGGTCCGAGCGACTGTCGATCGAATCGCCGCGCAGTTACTGGCGGTTCGCGAGCGCCGCAAACCGCCTGAGGTCGATACGACCGTGCTCGTCGATCGCAACGCGCTGATGGCGTCGTCGTATCTGATCGCATCGGCGGCTCTCCACGACCGGAATCTCGGGAGTGTGGCGCTCGATGATCTGAAAGTGCTTATGACCCTCGCTCGTGCACCCGACGGCGGGTATTACCATGTGCTCGGTCATGGTGTGCCGAGCGTGTCGGGGCTCGTCGCAGATCAGGTGTACATGATGCGCGCGATGCTTGATGCGTATGCGGCAACGGGACAGGCGCACTATTTCGATGAGGCTCGGCGCCTCG
>DASPQU010000471.1:0-2379 GCA_035624805.1 Binataceae bacterium (SeqCode)
GCATGCCCGACCCGGAGACGGGCGGGCTCCATCTTTATCTCAACACAAACAAGATGGGCGTGACGCTCAATCTCGAAAATGAAAAGGCGCGTGCGCTACTGTTTCGCATTCTTGAATCCGCCGATGTGATGTTCAATCCGAATCCGCCTGCGCTTAATGAGCGGCTCGGCATCGGATGGCGCGCGATGGTGGAGCGGTTCCCGCGCTTGGTCGTCGTTTCGCTGACTTCATTCGGCGCCGACTCGAAGTATCGCGACGTGCGCGGCGGCGATTTGATCGTCACGCAGATGAGCGGCGTCGGCTATGAAACGCCGATCAATCAGGTCACCGACCTGGAGAATCAGCCTCCGCTCAAGCCCGCCGGACGACAGGCGGACTATCTGACAGGATTTACCGCGGCTGCCGGCGCGATGTGCGCGATCTATCAGCGCAAGCGAACCGGAAAAGGACAGCACGTGGATTCGAGCCTGTGGCTCGCGATGATCAGCATGATTCGCCCGAGCCTCGGCGTTTTCACCCACGATACGACGACGGCGCCATACGGCGTGCGGATTCGCACGCGCGCCAAGCTGGGAGTGCCGTGGGTTTATCCGTGCGCGGACGGATGGGTCAGCTTCAGTCCGATCACCGATCGCTTCTGGCATGGCACCAAGGCGATAATGGGAAACCCTGAATGGACTGCGAGCGAGATGTTCGAATCTCTCGTCGCGCGGGCGACCAACTACGACGCGATCGAGGCGGGACTCATTGACTGGCTATCGACCCAGAAACGCGAGGAAGTATTCCAGAAGGCGCAGGCCGAGCACGTGCCGTGTTTTCCGGTCTACTCGCCGCGCGAGGTTGCGGAAAATCCGCAATACAAGGCGCGAGGATTTTTTGTGTCGCATGAGCATCCCGCGGCGCGCGAGGTCACGATGCCCGGCGCACCGTGCATGTTCAGCGCGACGCCGTGGCGGCTTCGCTCTGCGGCGCCGCTGCTCGGACAACACAATTCCGAGATTCTCTCCAAACGGCTCGCGATAAGCGACGAAACTCTCAAGCGGCTCGCTGCCGAAGGAGCAATCTGATGGGTTCGCTTCCGTTCGAAGGAATTCGGATCGCCGATTTCGGCTGGATTTTCGCCATTCCGCACGCGACCTCGTGGCTTGGATCGCTCGGCGCCGACGTGATTCGCGTCGAGAGCACCACGTCGCCCGATTTGGTGCGATTTCTCAGCGGCACCGACGGCGCGGTCGGCATCAACCGCAGCGGGATGTACAACTCGATCAACTCCTGCAAGCGCAGTCTCGCCCTCAATCTCTCGCACGCGCGCGGGCGCGAGATCGCACTCAAGCTCGTATCGATTAGCGATATTGCAACCGAGAACTTCACCGTCGGCAACATGGCGAAGTTCGGCCTCACCTATGAGGATCTGCGTCGCGTCAAACCCGACATCATCATGATGTCGGGGACGCCGCTCGGACAGACGGGGCCCTACGCGAAGACGGTGGGATTCGGTCCCACGACGCAGGCGTTCGCAGGGATGTGTCATCTGACCGGCTATCCCGGCGGGTTCCCGTGCGGGATCGGCGGTACGTGGCCCGACTTCGCGGTGGGCGTCACGATGGTGTTCTTCCTGCTGGCGGCGCTTCACCATCGCGATCGCACGTGCGAAGGACAGTATCTCGACCTTTCGATGGCGGAAACGGTCACCTCGATGCTGCCCGAGGGGATGATGGAATACTTTCTCAACTGGACCGACGCCCGGCCGATCGGAAATCGAGACGAATCGATGGCGCCGCATGGAGTGTTCCCTGTTAAGGGCGACGACCGATGGGTTGCGATCGCTGTTACCGGCGACGCCGAGTTCGAGGCGTTGTGCGACGCGCTCGGACTTGCAGGGATGGCGCGCGACCCTCGTTTCGCAACGCTCGCATCGCGCCTGCATAATGTCGACGCTCTCGAAGCGGAGATCGCAGCGCGCACGCGGGAATTCGAACGCGAGGAACTCGTGCAAAAGCTTCGCGAGCGTGGGGTCGCCGCCGGTCCCGTCTACAGCCCTCCTGATGTGATGCAGGACGAGGCGTTTCAAAATTCGGGGATGCTCGTCGAGCTGGAGCACGGCGAAAGCGGCAAGCGCGTTGTTCCTGGAATTCCGGTGGGATTCAGCGCGATGAAGTCCGAGTACTACGGAGCACCCATGATCGGACAGCATACGGACGAGGTGCTGTCCGAGGTGTTGGGATACCATCGGTCGCAGATCGAGGAATTCCGCCTCGCCGGCGCAATCATCTGATGACGCCCCAACGCTCGAATTACCCTACTTGCCGGCGATTATCACCGGCGAAAACACGCGGGCGGCAACGGTCTTGATGCTCTTAAATCCCGCCGCTTTCAGCC
>DASPQU010000472.1:0-2623 GCA_035624805.1 Binataceae bacterium (SeqCode)
GCGTCTTGACGAGGTCTTCATAACGAACGCCTGCGCGCCGCGAGAGAGCGTAACCCAGGAGACCGAACCCGAAATTGCAGTAGAAGTATTCGGCCCCTTTCGGTTTGGCCAGTCCGCGTGCGCCGACAAATTCGAGCAGGCGGAGGCTGTCGTAGCCGGCGTATGGGTTTTGCGGGATCGATAGAAGGTTGTCCGGATCAGAAGGCAATCCCGACCGGTGAGTCGCGAGGTCCAACAGGGTAATCTCGGCGCCTCCACTTCGAGCGACGGAATTTGCAGGCAGAAGCGCACGCACAGGTTCGTCGAGTTCTAGTTCCTTCCGGACGATCATTTGCGCCAGCAACAACCCGGTGAAGGTCTTGGTTATCGAGGCGATCTCAAAAATCGAATCGGGTTTCGCGCTTCCGTAGCTGAAGATCCTGCGAGAACCGTGGTCGAGGACGCCGATGACGACTCCGCCGCCGGTCGACCTGGCAAGCAGGCCGCTTTCGATCACCGGCGACATCTCGCGATCGAGGATGGGCTTTAAGTCGGCGAGGGCGACCGGAGGGATCGGAGCAGCAGGACTCGGGGTCGGCTCAAGGGTGCTGGCGGGCGCGCCAATGCCGGGGTCGCGCCTGAATTCAAGCGAAACGGGGACTTCTTGGGTCCACGTACCGCTCAGTTTTCTGCCGTCGCCGCTCAGGGTCCCATCGAAGCTGCCGCGGCCGCCGTAAAGCCGAAAGCTGAAGTGGTTACCAACGAGAGTCCCCGATCCGGGACAGTTCCAGTCGCTTCGGAGGATTCCTTCGAGCGAAACGGCGATCGCGCCGGTAAGATCCTGAGTCACATGCAGGGTGAGATCACGAGCGCCCTTGTCGGTGTTGAAGCTGCCAGACCAGTCACCATTTAGGCTCGCGCTCTGAGCGAATGCGCTGGCGAAAATGACCTGCCACGTCGCGAAAAAACAGATCGCTATGCCAAGCAGCCTTGCCCGTGTGACGGCCGATTTCATATCACCGTCCTGCGCGAAGTTGATGGACTCGTCTTACTTTAGATTCTCGCTGAACAGCCTAAGCGTATGTTGCCAGGCGTCTTTGGCGGCGTCGGGCGCGTACACGTCTTTGCGGGTCTCGTTGAAGAACCCGTGCTGACATCCCTTGTAGATTTTCACCTCGCCCTTCTTGCCGAGGTTCTTCAGCGCGTGCGCCAGATGGTCAACGTCCTTGCGCTGAATCCACCCGTCATTTTCGCCGTATGCGTAAAAGATCGGACAGTTGAGCTTCTTGAGCTCGGCCTCGCTCGGGATTTCTCCATAAAACGGCGCCGCTGCCGATATCTGATCGCTCTCGCACGGCAGCAGCAGGGCATAGCTCCCGCCCATGCAGTATCCCGTGACTCCGATTTTCGAGGCGCGAGTGGCAGGCTGTGAGCGCAACCACTGGATGGTCGTTTTAAGATCCTCGATGCCGTCGGGCTTCTTGAGGCCGGTCATCAGTTGCGCGGCGGTATTCGGATCGGTCGCGACCTTGTTGCCCTGGCGTGAATAGAGATCGGGCGCGATCGCGAAATACCCCTCGTCGGCGAACCGCCGCGCGATATTCTTGATGTTGTCGTTGAGCCCCCACCATTCCTGCACGACGATCACCGCCGGTCGCGTCGCGTCACCCGCCTGATGGGCAGTATACGCGCGAATCTGTCCGGCCTTGCCTGCATAGTGGATTTCTTTGGTTTCAAGTTGCGCCATATTCGTTTCCTCCGTTGAGGGTTGTCTCTTATGAGTCCTCGCCCCGACGGGGCGAGGACGGCGCGAAGCGCCCGGTGAGGGTCAGTTTTCAGCGCGTCGCGATAGCGACGCGCGATTCAAGTAATCGCGCGCAACCGATGCGCGCTGAGTGATGACCCTCACCAGCGGCAACAAATGCCGCGACCTCTCCCTGTCTGGGAGAGGTAAAGATCGACGCTCGTCCATCCAATCCTACTGCGCTGCGCTGGTCGGGATAAAACCTGTCGTTCCGTTGCGAAGCTTGATTTCCAGCCAATCGCCGGTGATGCCGACGACGTGAACATACTTCTTGCGGCGGACTTTCGCGATCGCCGCCGAAGCCTGATCCGGGCTCTGATAGACGGCGGAATCGTGCGTGAGCAGGAAGATCTTGTTGAGCGGCTTGATCGACGGCTTCGCGACCGATTCAGGTGCGGACGCGACGGCGGTCGGCGCTGACGGAGGCGCCAGCTTGGGATCGAGAGCGTGGGCCTGCTCGAATTCCGAATCGGCCTCGGCTTTTCGATTGGGCTGCGACTCGAGCAATTTTGCCAGTTCAAAATGGGCCTGTGCGTTTTTGGGATCGAGTCCGATCGCGGTGCGGAATTCGTCCTCCGCAGCGACGAGTTTGTTTTCCTTGATCAGGACTTTCCCCAGATCGACGCGATAGTTCGCGCGCGCTTCGTCCAGCGCGATCGCCCCACGATACTGATTTTCCGCAAGCGGGAATTGCGCTTCATCCATATACAGATTCGCGAGCGCGACGTGCGCGGCGGGATTTTTCGGGTCGAGCTCGATTACCTTCATGAATTCGAGCTGTGCCTGCCCCGGATTATGTTCGAAGACGTAAAGGTTCCCGAGCGCCACATGAACGCGCAC
>DASPQU010000473.1:0-11242 GCA_035624805.1 Binataceae bacterium (SeqCode)
TTCTGCAAGCCGCGCTCGAATTTCTTGATCGTCTCGTGTACCTGCGACGGCTTGTGGAAGACCTCCGTCGATCCGCACCAGATCATCACGGTGCGCGCAACACCGGTGCGCTTCTGGAATTGGCGGATGTCGTCCATCAACATCTCGGCCTTTTCCATCTTGGTCCGCGCCTCTTTGACGTTCGGACCCTTGATGCGCCGGATGTAGCTGCGATCGAACACGGCCTCCATCGGGACGATCTTCTCGAGAGGCTCGCGCACGCGCTCGGTCAGCGCGGGATCGAGCACTGCGGCCTTGCGGGCGGCTTGATACGCGTTGTCCTCGAAAATGTCCCACGCGGCGAATTCGAGGTCGTCGAGGCCGGCGAGCGGGACGAAATCCTTGATTAGAGGATCGCGCCCATCGCTACGCTTGCCGAGGCGCACTCTACCGAGTTGAGTCAGCGAACCGATAGGCTCGCCGATCCCGCGTTTGATTGCCTCAACCCCGGCGATGAACGTGGTGCTGACCGCGCCCAGTCCGGGGAGAAGGACGCCAAGTTTGCCGTCTGCAGGCGCGATCGAGACGGGCTCTTTACCAGCCAAAATTAAAGGCTCCTTTGTGCGACAGACACGCGAACGTTACCGTCCGCGTCGACGCGCGGCGGCGCAAATCAAGCCCGAACCGACGGATACTCAAGCCTTGCGGAAACGCGAAGGGAAATCGCCGCCGAAAGTCTGCTCGGGATGCATTTTCTTCGCGCGCTCGAGGAGAACCTCTTCGGTCTCCGGAATTTTCGGGTCCGGGATGCAGCAATCGACCGGGCATACCGCCGCGCATTGTTCCTGATCGAAAAATCCCACGCATTCAGTGCACTTCTCGGGCACGATGTAGTAGAGGTCCTGACTGATTGCGGGATGAAGGTTGCCGTCGAGCTCCCACTGTGCGCCGCCTTCGTAAATCGCAGTGTTGGGGCACTCCGGCTCGCAAGCTCCGCAGTTGATGCATTCCTCTGTGATTACTGTCGCCATGTCCTCTTTATTGGGCCGGTCACGCCGCACGCATCCGGCTTTTCCGGGCGCGTTCTTCAAGCGGTCGGTCAGGGCCGCAAATAAGCGCTGATAGTATTGCCCGCTCGAACTAGGAGCAAGGACTCACGCGTCCTCCGGCATCATCGCAACTACTCTTCGCGCAAGTTCGAGATAAGCAAGGCTCGCAGGATGCTTCGGATCCGAAAAAACGATCGGGGTTCCGCGATCGCCGCCCTCACGTATCGATTGGTCGATCGGAATTCGCGCGAGCACCGGAATCGACTCTTCCGATGCCATCTTGTCCGCGCCGCCGCGACCGAAAATCTCGTCGCGCTCGCCGCAGTCCGGGCATACGAAATAGCTCATGTTCTCGACGATGCCGAGCAACGGGCAATGCACCTGGCGAAGCATCCGCGCCGCGCGAACCGCATCCGCGAGTGCAACGTCCTGCGGCGTCGTCACCATTATCGCGCCGTCGAGCGCGACCTGCTGCGCGAGAGTCAATTGGACGTCGCCGGTGCCCGGCGGAAGATCGACGATAAGAAAATCCTGCGTTCCCCAGAGCGTATCGCGCAGGAACTGGCGCACCGCGCCCATCACCATCGGACCGCGCCAAATCACGGGAGCGCGCTCGTCGAGGAAAAATCCGATCGAGATCAGGCTTACGCCGAATTTCCTTATCGGATGAAAATTCTGGGGACCGCCCGCCTTCGGCCGCTCTTCGCCAGTGCCGAACATCATCGGGACGGAGGGGCCGTAGATGTCCGCATCGAGGAGGCCGACGCTCAATCCCAACTGCGCAAGCGCCACCGCGAGATTCGCGGCGACGGTCGATTTCCCGACGCCTCCCTTGCCGCTACCCACCGCGATCACATACTTCGTGCCCGGAAGCCGGGCGCGCCCGGTTTTCTCGCCAAGCTCGGCCTCCACCTTGCGGACTCGCAGCTCTACGTCGGATACACCGAGGTCATGCGCGAGCGCGGTATGAATCGCAGCGTTGAGCTTGTTCATCACGTCGTCGCGCTCGGTCGCCTGACGAATCGTAACGATGAACCCGCCGCCGGGTTTCGCGACGGCGTCCTCGACGATTCCAAGGGCAACTATGTCGACGTTGTAACCGGGATATTTGACGCGGCCGAGCTGCTCGAAGACGGCCTCTATCGGAACCTGTCGTGCCACTTTTGCGATTATTCCAGATGGATAAGCCGCTCGAAAGTCACTGGCCGGCGCGCGGGTGAATCATGGCGATTCCTTACCGTAATCCCACGAGATCAATCGATCCGGCTTGAAACTCACGACCGCAAGTTCTTCTCCCATGATGGTTTTCGCGTACGCCTCGCCCTGGCGCTTGCCCAGGTACGCGACCGCCATCCGGCGTATTCGTGCGTCATCCTTCTTGATCTCGATCGATACGCGGCCTTTCGCGATCACGGCCTTGTACGGCGCTTTGCGCGTATCGACGCACAGCGTGACGCGTGGATCGTGCTGGAGGCACTTGTATTTGAATGCGCTCGGCGCGGTATGAAAAACGATCACGCCCTTTTTGTATTCATACCAGGTCGGGACCGCGTGCGGCGCGCCGTCGGGCGCAGTCACGGCTACCACAGCGACATTCGCTTCGGAAAGAAGTCGGTCGATATCGCGTTTGCTCATCGGCATTGATGGGTTCACCTCCTGGGTCAGGATCGACTCTGCTCTTATCAACGCAGCATTAACAGAACTCGATTCAGCGCGTGAGAATCGGTTTTATTTGCCGGTCGTCGGGCAATTGTGCTACGCGCCTTAAATTACTGGATTTGCGAATGCGCCCAAACAGGAACGATGGGCGCTCGACCGGAGGAATCGCGATGATCTCCCTTAAAGACTACACATCCTACGATGCGACCGGGCTCGCAGACCTGGTCGCGCGCAAGCAGGTAAAACCCGAGGAGTTGCTCGAAGCCGCGATGCAAGCGGTTTCGAAGGTGAACCCCAAGTTAAACGCCGTGCTTCAGACGCTTCCTGAACGCGCGCAAGGCGAAATCCGCGCCGGACTGCCGAAGGGCCCGTTCACCGGCGTTCCTTTCCTGATCAAAGAACTCGTGCTGCACGCTAAAGGCGTGCGACAAGACAGCGGATCGCGCCTCGCAAAGGGGACCATCCCGCAATCGGATACGGAGCTGATGGCGCGATTTCGCAACGCGGGATTGGTGCTCGCAGGCACGACGCAAACCCCGGAGATGGGATACAACCCGACGACGGAAACCGTGGCGTTCGGTCCTACGCACAATCCCTGGAATCTCAACCACAGCCCCGGCGGATCGAGCGGCGGGTCGGGCGCTGCCGTTGCCGCTGGAATCGTCCCGATGGCGCATGCGAACGACGGCGGCGGATCGATCCGAATACCGGCGGCTTGCGACGGTCTGGTCGGACTGAAGCCGACGCGCGATCGCACGCCGACCGGACCCGACTATGCCGACCCGCTGTGCGGCCTTGCGATCGAGTTTGCGGTCACGCGTACGGTTCGCGATACCGCCGCGTTGCTCGACGCGGTCGCCGGCCCCGACGTGGGAGCGCCAAGCCTGTGCGTCACTCCGCCGCGTCCGTATCGGATGGAGGTCGGCGCACCGACGGGCAGGATGCGAATCGCGTGGACGACGACAGCTCCGTCGGGCGCCAAGGCGCATCCGGAGTGCGTCAAGGCGGTTGAGGGAACCGTTAAGCTTCTCGAAGAACTCGGCCACGAGCTCATCGAAGATCGGCCGCCTCTCGATTGGGAGGCGTTCCTGAAGAACGTTCATCCGATCTGGATCGCATTCAACGCCCTTTCCGTCGACGCAGCCGCGCAAGCGACCGGGCGCAAAATCGGGCCTGACACACTTGAGGCCGTGACGCTGGCGTGCGTGGAAGAGGCGCGACGGATGAGCGCAACGGATCTTCTCATCGCGATGGCGCATCACAACACGGTTTCCCGCCAGGTCGGCGAATGGTTCCTCAAGTACGACGCGCTGCTCACGCCGACCGTTGCCAAACCGCCTCCGCCATTGGGCGAAATCAACCAAAATCGCGCGGGGATGACCCCCTTTGAATGGACGCAGCAGGTGTTCACGTATTGTCCGTTCACTCCCCTGTTCAACACGACGGGTCAGCCGGCGATATCGCTGCCGTTGCATTGGACACCAGACGGTTTGCCCGTGGGAGTGCAGTTTGCGGCACGATTCGGCGACGAATCGACGCTGATCAGGCTCGCTTCGCAACTGGAGCAGGCGCGCCCGTGGGCTGCGAAACGACCACCTAACCACGCGGCCGCGTAGAGGTTCTTCTGTCCCTCTTCCGTTTTGCGACGGGAGAGGTTAGGTGAGGGCTGGATTGACAATTGGACTGCACCCTCACCCGCGCGTCGCGGCGATTTCTTTCAAAGATTTTCGCGGGCTCCGGTGTCGCCCGAGCCCATAGAGTCACGATTGCTTTTCCGCGCTGTCCGCTGCGCCGCTTGCCCTCTCCCGTGGAAAAGAACGGGAGAGGGAGTTGAAGAGAGGCGCGCTCCACGGAATTGGGCGACATCCTTTCGACTTCGCCCGGAGGTTTGGATTAAATCGCGGAAGCTCGACACATCGTTGTGCCTGAGTTGGCCTTTGCGGAACCTGTCCCGTGCGCGGCGAGGACCAGAAAAGTTGGCGCCGCTGCCTTACAAACCCCTCTCCCGGATCAGGGAGAGGGCGGAGCATTTTGTTGCTCCGGGTGAGGGTCATCTTGCAGCGGGCATCCTTCGCGCGCGATTATTTGAATCGCGCGTTGCTCAAAGCGACGCGCTGAAAGCGGACCCTCACCTGGCGCTGCGCGCCGTCCTCTCCCCGACGGGGCGAGGACTTCTAAAGGGCGAGCGAGTTAGGAGTTTCGTTTGTCACGGAATCGGGCGACATCCCTTCGACTTCGCTCAGGGCAGGCTCCGCGCGCGAAAATCTGTGAGAGACGCGATTGGTGAGCGAGAAGAGCGTCGCCAGCTCTACGGAATCGCGCGACAGCGTCGCGCGCGAAAATCTGTGAGAAGAACGGGAATCCTCCCAAAGATGTGGCGGCGCGACGCGGCAATCGCGTCGCGCCGCCACACAATCAGACTATTAATACGATCGGGGCATCCCGAGCAGATGCTCGCCGACGAAGCTCAGGATCAGATTGTTAGCGATGGGAGCCGTGCGATACAGCCGCGCCTCACGCCATTTGCGCTCGACGTGGTACTCCTTCGCGAAGCCGTATCCTCCCAGCGCGTTCATCGCGGCTTCTCCCGCCTCCCACGCGGCCTCCGACGCGAGATACTTCGTCATATTCGCTTCCGCACCGCAGGGCTTGCCCGCATCGAAGAGCGCTGCCGCCTTGAATCGCATCAGCGATGCGGCCTCGACGGCAACGTGCGCCTTGGCGATCGGAAACTGCACGCCCTGATTCATTCCGATCGGACGATCGAATACGCGTCGCTCCTTTGAGTATTTCGTCGCGTATTCGACGAACCAGCGTCCGTCGCCGACCGACTGGCTGCCGACCAGGATCCGCTCAGCGTTGAGCGAGCTGAGAAGATAGGAGAACCCCTTCCCTTCTTCTCCTACCAGCGCCTCGCGCGGCAGGACGAGATCGTCGATAAAGAGCTGATTGGTCGTGTGATTCACCATCGTGGCGATCGGAACCGCTTTGATCGCCGAGCCCGCAGCCTTGAGATCGACCAGAAACAAACTCATCCCGTCGGTCTTTTTCCGAACGTCCTCGAATGGAGTCGTGCGCGTCAGCAGCAGAAGCATATCGGAGTTCTGAAAGCGCGACGTAAAGATCTTCTGTCCATTCACGACATAGTGATCGCCCTCACGCCGGGCGAAGGTTTTGATCCGTGGCGTTTCGGAACCGGCGTCCGGCTCCGTAATTCCGAAGGATTGCAGACGCAACTCGCCAGAGGCTATCCGCGGCAGATACTTGCGCTTCTGCTCCGCGCTGCCGTGCTTGAGAATCGACGCCATCGTATACATCTGCGCGTGGCAGGCGACCGCATTGCCGCCGCTGCGATTGATCTCTTCTAGGATCAGCGAGGCCTCGATCATCCCGAGACCGGCGCCGCCGTATTCCTGTGGAATCAGCGCGGCGAGCCATCCCGCCTCGCTCAGCGTCTTTACGAATTCCTCAGGGTAGGCGTTCTGCGAGTCGCATCGATGCCAATATTCGTTGCCAAAGCGCGCGCACAGCGCAGTCACAGCAGCACGAATTTCTTTTTGGCTCTCGGATAATTCGAAATCCATTTCGATTGCTCAGGCCCCGGCAGGAAATACCGGACCGCCCCACGGAATCGCGCGACAGCGCCGCGCGCGAAAATCTGTGAAAATATCAACGACCCTTGAAGGTCGGTTTGCGCTTCTCCAGAAAAGCGCGGGTGCCTTCGCGAGCGTCTTCGGATCCATTCGTGATCATCACCGAGAGAGCGGCGTCTTCCAGCGCCGCATCGAGCGGCATCGTAAGCTGCTTGTACATCATCCGCTTCGCCAGCCGGATCGCGAGCGGCGGACCCTCGGCCAGGCGCTTCGCAAGCTCGGTCACGCGCGAATCCAACTCGGCGTGCGGCACGACTTCGGTGACCAATCCCAATTCGCACGCCTTCTTCGCATCGTAGACTTCGGATAGCAGGGTCATCTTGAGCGCCCTGTCCAACCCCATCACGCGCGGGAACAGATAGGCTCCGCCTTCGTCGCACAGCAGCGCGAATTTGAGCGCGGTGTCTCCGAGACGCGCCTGATCAGACGCGATTCGGATATCGCAGAAAAGCGTGAGCGTCAGTCCGCCCGCGACCGCCGGGCCGTTGATCGCGGCGATGACAGGTTTGTCGAGGCGATGCATCGAAAGGACAATCTGATGGAAGTCCTCGCGCATCTGGAGCAGATGTCCCATCGGATGGTTATGAAAGCGCGACGAAGTCGTTCCGCTGACGTCGCCGCCCGAGCAGAATCCGCGTCCCGCGCCGGTGAGGATTAGGGCGCGCAGATTGTCGTCCTGCCGGTAGAGATCGATCGCGGCAACGAGTTCATTGCACATTCGCTCCGTGTAGCCGTTGAGGGTCTGGGGGCGGTTGAGCGTTATCCGCGCGATTGGCCCCTCGGTTTTCCAAATGATGTCCTGGAATTCCATTGATGTGTTCCTCTTTTGGTGTCTGTCAGTGGGACACAGAATCAAACACAAGGTTTCACACTCCGGCTCTTTCGCACTCGCAGACTCTGCTTCGCAATGGACAGGCAGGGACGCCTGTCCCACCAGGAGAGAAAGAGACGGGCCTTGAAATGATGCCGCGACATTATTGGTTCCTCTTTTTCCGCGTCTGCACTTGTCTTCAGTGGGACAGGCGTCCCTGCCTGTTCAATGTCCGACTACATCTCGCTCAAGGCAAAGGCCAAACCCACTCGTAGCTGTCAAGTTCCGGCCATCGCTTCCACGGGTTGCCCATGATGTATTCGACCTTTTGCAGGAGCTCCTTTTCGTCGCGGACGATGCGGTCGAAATACTCGTCCTGCCATACGGGTCCGACGCGCTCATACTCGCGCTGCATGCGGTTGGCGGTAAACGATTTCCAGGAGTGTACGATGCTTCGCAGGGTGTGCTCCGCTCGTGGCGTGACCAGTACGTGAACATGGTCGTCCATTACCACGTATCCGGTCAGCTGGTAACGTTTTCCGTCAAGGGTCTTTAGTGCAGCGACGACCATGTCACGCTCGATTGAATCTAGTTTCGCGCCGTCTGGCGCCACGCGCCACGTCACAAAATACGTGGCACCGTCTGTGCGCCAGTGAGGGAGTTTCCTTCGGTAGTTGCGTTCGTTCATTCAGGTGCAATGGACAGGCAGGGACGCCTGTCCCACCAGCAGAAAACAAATAAAGGAACCGAGGTTGGAATTCCACGACATGTCCATGGCGAAGCGAGTGTGCGACCACGAGAGAGCGGGAGTGCGCACACCTATCGCTTGATTCTCTTCCGGTGGGACAGGCGTCCCTGCCTGTCCAACGCCTGATTCGTAACCTGCCGGTCGCCATATCCATTTCTTCAGTGGGACAGAAGAATGTTCTGTAGTTACTTCACCCTTGAGAAACTGTCGAGCGCGGCCGCGAGCGCCTGCGTGCCGTCCAAATCGTGGCCCAGTACGGCGGCTAGGTTGAACATCGATCGCACCATCGCAAGTCCCGGCAGCGCAGTCCTATTCTCGCGAGCCGCACCGGTGACGAGATTGAGGTCTTTGCGCAAGAGCTTGATGAAAAATCCGGGCCGGAAGTCGCGCGCGATTATCTTCGGCCCCAGATTCGACATCTGCCACGATGCTGCCGCGCCTGCGCCGATCGCGTCGAGCACGCGGCCGGGATCCAGTCCTCCCGCTTCGGCAAAGCCTAGAGCCTCGGCGACGCCTTCGAGCGTGAGCGATACTGCTATCTGATTCGCAAGCTTCGTCATCTGCCCTGCGCCGGAAGGCCCCATATAGGTGATGCGCTTGCCGAGCACTTCGAAGAGCGGGCGCGCTCGCTCGAAGGCCGCCTCATCGCCTCCGACCATGATCGTCAGCGTGCCGTCGATCGCGCCCGGCTCGCCTCCGGAAACGGGCGCGTCCAGATGGGAGACGCCCCTGACTCCGAGGCGCGCCGCGATCGCGCGCTCGGCGCTCGGCGAGATTGTGCTCATGTCAATCACGAGTTGTCCCGCCGCCAGGGCAGGCTCGATCCGCGTGACGACGCCTTCGACATCGGGCGTGTCAGGCACCATGATGAAGACCGCATCGGCGCCCGCAATCGCTTGCGCAGGATCAGTCGCGATCTGAGCGCCGTCAGGCGCAAGAGCACGCGCCTTTTCGATCGAGCGGCTGCTCACTCGAACTTTGTGCCCCGCCTTGAGAAGCCGACGCGCCATCGGCACGCCCATTATTCCGGTTCCAATCCACGCGATTTCCATACAATTAGCTAAGCGCAAGATCGCCGAATCGTAAACAGCATGTTGCAATGTTGCGGTTCACTTTTGCGGTGGCGGCAGACTAAAGTCCGCTTGGAGACCCTCACCCTGCCCTCTCCCTGGTCAGGGAGAGGGGAATTGCGACGCTTTTCTGATCGGGGAGAGGGTAGTTGCGATGCTCTCTCTGGTCGGCGAGAAGGTGGTTGCGATGCTTTAAAACTGGGAGGTGCGGCGATGGCATCGAATGAACGACGGCTGGCGATCACCGTCAAAGGCGGCGTCTCGCTCGGCGCGTACGAAGCGGGCGCGATCACCGAGGTTCTGCGCCTGGTCGCGTACAACAACGCACAGCCGGGCGCGACTGCCTGGTACATCGACACGGTCGCGGGCGCGAGCGCGGGATCGATCACAGGCGCGATGCTCGGGCGGGCGCTGACCAACGCCGCCGATGTCGTCAACCTTCACAACGTATGGGTGAATGACATCTCGGTCGATCTGATGACCGCGAACGCGCGCTCGAACAATACAATCCTCGATTCCAATTCGGTCTGGAATCTCGCGATGAAATACTTCGCAAACAAAATCGCGCAGGCAAAGCCGCATCCCGCGCTGCGCCCCGGCGGCGAACGAATCGGGATGGTGTACACGCTCTCGGCGTTGGGCATCGATCCGGTGACGATCCTCGCCGCCAATCGCACGCTCAGCTACTACGAATACGCGGCGACCGGGGATTTTTCGATCACGGTGAAACCCGACGCGAGCGTCGAGTACTCAGGCGCGATGATCGCGCCGTGGGGCCATCAGGCAAACGATCGCGGAAGTATCACGGGCGACGACGCCTATATCGCGATGCTCAAAGCGGCGGTCACGTCGGGGGCCTTTCCGATCGCGTTCGCGCCGCGCGGGCTCGCCTTCTGGGAGAACAACAACTGGCGCAACGAGTATTTCGTCGACGGCGGCGTTTACGACAACGATCCCGTTGGCGAATCGATCAACCTCGCACACGATATCGATTGGGGTCCCGGCGGCGAAGCTTACGAGGACAGTGATCGGCGCTTTCTGATCATCCATACGGAACCGCTCCCGACCGCGCAGCCGTGGCCGCCCGACGGAGTCGTTCGGACTGAGGTACTCGATTTGAGCCCGCTGATGTTCCTGCGCGAGTTCTTGCCGGGATTCGTCGAGGAATCGAAAACGTCGGGACTGCGCGGGATAGCCGCGGTGAATCGCAAGATCGCGGAGCGCGAAGAGCTGCTTTCCGACCTCTGCTACATGATCAACACGATGGCGACGAGCTCGGATTTCGCCGGACTCACCCGGTCATTCGAAGTCGTAGTGGCCGCGCTCGCGAGGCGGCGTCAGATCGATTCCGACCGTCTCGAACTCATCCGCAAGTACTTCGTCGACGATCTGAAGGGACTCAGCGGCAGCTTATTCGATCGAGCAAGCAGGCTGGAGGACGTGCGCCGCAACGCGTTCATCGAAATCGGATTGCTGGTCGATCTCGTCGCGAACCTGGCAGACAAAGTGCTCTTCGAGCCGATCGTGGTGGCGCCGCCCGAGGCGCTCGACGGCAACGCGGTGTACGGCTTCTCGGGATTTTTCCTGCAGGAAATCCGCGAGCACGATTTTCAATGCGGCATCGCAGACGCATACAGAGCGTTTGCCGATATGAACGATCCGAATTTCAAGCTCGATCCGAACGCGCCTGTGCGTCCTGATTCGATTCTGCCGCTCAGCGACGACTTGCAGCAGAGATACGACGCATCCAACAAAATTTTCGACGATCGCGTCGCGGACGTGGTCACGCAGGCAGCGACCGATATCATCGGGCTTCCGTTCAAGATTCCGTTTATCGGCAGCGCAGCCAAAACCGCGCTGGATGGGCTGATTCGGATGATTCTGGAAAATTTCCTGTGACGAGAAGTGAGACAAAAAGGCCGCGGAGGGAATCCTCCGCGGCCTTTGCTTTTGAATGGATCGAATTCCGCTTTACGCTGCGGCCTTCGTCGCTGCGCCCGACTCTTCCGCTTCGGCGATCGAGCCGCGCTTGGAGAAGATGACCGCGACCGCGAGCAGCACGACCGACAGAACGACGACCGCGATGCGCGCGCCGGTAACCTCGGACAGTGAGGTCGTGCAGAACGGAGCCGCGAGGATTCCGACCAGGTTCATAACCTTGATCATCGGATTGAGAGCCGGCCCCGCCGTATCCTTGAATGGATCGCCAACCGTATCGCCGACGACTGCGGCCTTGTGAATATCGGTGCCCTTGCCTCCCAGATATCCGTCTT
>DASPQU010000474.1:0-8260 GCA_035624805.1 Binataceae bacterium (SeqCode)
TCACCGGCGGTCTGCCGCGCGTCGCCGAGTTGTTCGAGGCCCGCAAGCCGAAGGAATTTGCCGTCATTTCCGAAATCGACGGACAGGTCTCATTCGGCAAAGATACCAAGGGCAAGCGCAAGGTCGTCGTCACGCCGGAAGTCGGCGAGGCGCGCGAATACCTGATTCCCAAGGGCAAGCATATAGGAGTCCACGAGGGCGACCTGATCAAGGCGGGAGAGCCGTTGATGGAAGGCTCGTCGAACCCGCACGATATTCTGACGATCCTGGGCGAAAAGGCTCTCGCGAAGTATCTGGTCGACGAAATCCAGGAGATCTATCGATTGCAGGGCGTGCGCATCAACGACAAGCACATCGAAGTGATCGTGCGCCAGATGCTGCGCCGCGTCAGGATTAAGGAGGTCGGAGATACCGATTTCCTGGTCGGCGACCACGTCGAGAAATGGCGCTTCGATGAGGAGAACGCCAAGGTTATCGAGAAAGGCGGAGAGCCCGCGATCGCGGAGCCGCTCCTTCTCGGCATCACCAAGGCCTCTCTCTCGACCGAAAGCTTCATCTCGGCGGCCTCGTTCCAGGAGACCACGCGCGTTCTGACCGAGGCCTCGATCAACGGCCGGGTCGACAGGCTGGTCGGGCTCAAGGAAAACGTCATCATGGGCCGCCTGATTCCGGCGGGAACCGGCCTTGCGGGGTATCATCGGATGAACCTCAAGGTCGAAGGCGCCGCGGAGGAAGAAGCACTGGAAAAATCGATGCTGCCGGAGAGCCGTTCCGCCGCAGCTGATTGACACGGGAGTTATACTTAAGTACATACTTGTATTTCCCCCAAGGGCGCATGCTGCCCTTGGGGGGTTTGTTTGAACACCCGCTTCCCGCCCGTTCGAGATCGGGTTCGCCGCCTCGGCGCGAGACTGCGTCCGCGGCGCGAAGCGTACCGAGGGAAGTATAGAACTGGCCGAAAAGAACAGGATTTCGAGTGCCGACGATAAACCAGTTGATCCGGGGAGCGCGCGAGAAAAAGCGCTTCAAGAGCAAGGCTCCGCAGCTTCAGGCATGTCCGCAGAAGCGCGGCGTATGCACGCAGGTTAAGACTACGACGCCCAAGAAGCCCAACTCCGCGTTGCGCAAGGTCGCACGCGTCAGGCTCTCGAACGGCTTCGAGGTGACGACCTATATCCCCGGTATCGGACACAACCTGCAGGAGCACTCGGTCGTGCTGGTGCGCGGCGGACGCGTCAAGGATCTGCCCGGCGTGCGCTATCACGTCATCCGCGGAACCCTGGATTCGATCGGCGTGCAGGAACGGCGCAAGGGACGTTCCAAGTACGGCTCCAAGAGGCCGAAGTAAATTTTATGGCGCGCAAAGGACAAGCCCGGGTTCGCGAGATCATCCCCGATCCCAAATTCAAGGATCGCACGGTTGCGAAGTTCGTCAACGTGGTGATGGAGCGCGGCAAGAAATCGACCGCCGAGCATATTCTTTACGGCGCGCTCGATCTGGTTGGAGAACGCACCCGCGAGGACGGCCTGGTCGTTTTTAAGCGGGCGCTCGATAACATTCGCCCCGCGGTCGAAGTTCGCTCGCGCCGGGTCGGCGGGGCCAACTATCAGGTGCCCGTCGAAGTGCCGCCGCTTCGGCGTTCGTCGCTGGCGATGCGGTGGCTGGTGACGGCCGCTCGCGCGCGCGGCGAGAAGTCGATGAAAGAGCGGCTGGCGGCTGAACTAATCGAGGCTGCGAACAATCGCGGCGGCGCGGTCAAGAAACGCGAAGACACTCATCGCATGGCGGAGGCGAATCGCGCCTTCGCACATTATCGCTGGTAACAATCACGAGTTTTTTGTATGGCTCGCGAGACGCCAATAGAACAGGTCCGCAATATCGGCATCATGGCCCACATCGATGCCGGCAAGACCACTACGACCGAGCGGATCCTGTACTACACCGGGATTACCTACAAGATCGGCGAGGTGCACGAAGGCACCGCGACGATGGATTGGATGGTTCAGGAGCAGGAGCGCGGAATCACGATTACGTCCGCAGCCACCACCTGCTTCTGGCGTGACAATCGGATCAACATTATCGACACTCCCGGACACGTCGACTTCACGATCGAAGTCGAGCGCAGCCTGCGCGTCCTTGACGGCGCGGTGGCCGTGTTCTGCGCGGTCGGCGGCGTCGAGCCGCAATCGGAGACGGTCTGGCGCCAGGCCGACAAGTACGGCGTGCCGCGCATCGCATTCATCAACAAGATGGATCGCGTCGGCGCGGATTTCGCGCGCGTGGTCGAGGAGATGCGCGACAAGCTCAAGGCCAAGCCGCTGCTTCTCCACTATCCGATCGGCGCGGAAGACAAGTTCACCGGAATCGTCGATCTGGTCGAGCTGAACGCGCTCATCTGGGACGAGGATCGCCTCGGCGCGAAGTTCCGCGTCGAAGCGATTCCGGAAGCGCTCAAGGACGAGGTCGCGGGATATCGCGACAAGATGATCGAGACGCTTGCCGACCACGACGAGCACATCATGGAGCTCTACCTCGAGGGCAAGAGCCCCACGCCCGAGCAGGTCCGCGCCGCGATTCGCAAAGCGACGCTCAAGATGGAAGTTACCCCGGTCCTGCTCGGCTCGGCGTTTCGCAACAAGGGCGTGCAGCCGATGCTCGACGCGGTCGTCGAGTATCTGCCGTCACCGGCGGATCTCCCGCCTGTGGTCGGCAAGGTCGGCGACAAGGACGAAGAGCGATGGCCGCGTGACGACGCGCCGTTCTCCGCGATCGCGTTCAAGATCATGACCGATCCGTATCTCGGTACGCTCACGTTCCTGCGCGTCTATTCAGGGATGCTCGAGAGCGGCACTGCGGTGCTGAACTCAACCAAGGGCCGGCGCGAGCGAATCGGGCGTCTGTTCAAGATGCACGCGAACAAGCGCGAGGAGCTGACCGAGGTCCAGGCGGGCGATATCTGCGCGGTCGGACTGCGCGACACCACGACCGGCGACACGCTTTGCGATCCGGACCATCCGATCGTGCTCGAAAAGATGGAGTTCCCGGAGCCCGTCATCCAGATCGCGATCGAGCCCAAGACCAAAGCCGACCAGGAGAAGCTCGGCGAGTCGCTCCAGAAGCTCGCCAAAGAAGATCCATCGTTCCGTGTCAGCGTGAATCGCGAAACCTCGCAGACCCTGATCGCCGGGATGGGCGAGCTGCATCTGGAAATTATCGTCGATCGGCTGCTGCGCGAGTTCAAAGTCGACGCCAACGTCGGCAAGCCGCAGGTCGCCTATCGCGAAACGATTCGCAAAAACGCCGAGGCTGAAGGACGCTTCGTCCGTCAGACGGGCGGCCACGGACAGTTCGGCGTCGTCGATCTCAGGATCGAGCCGCTCGGCAAGGGCGGAGGATTCGAGTTCGAAGACGCGACCAAGGGCGGCGCGATTCCGCGTCAGTTTATCCCCGCCGTCGAAAACGGCGTCAAGGAAGCGATGGAAACCGGCGTGTTGGCGGGATATCCGATGGTCGACGTTCGGGCGGTTCTGCTCGACGGCAAGTATCACGAGGTCGATTCGTCGGAAATCGCGTTCAAGATCGCCGGATCGATGGCGTTCAAGGATGCGGCCGAGAAGGCCTCGCCGGTGCTGCTCGAGCCGGTGATGGATGTCGAAGTGGTTACGCCGCAGGAGTTCATGGGCGAGGTGATCGGAGACCTGAACTCGCGGCGCGGCAAGATTTTGAACATGGAGAACCGCGCGGGCGCACAGGTTATCGAATCGCGAGTGCCGCTCGCCTCGATGTTCGGTTATGCGACGCGGCTGCGCTCGATCACGCAGGGCCGCGCGACGTACACGATGCAATTCGGCGCGTATGAACCCGTGCCGCAGCAGATTTTCGAAGAACTCACGACGCGCAGCAATGAACGCGAAGGCGCGCGTGCGTAGATCCGCGGGATCAAGGGGAATATTCGGAGGGTAATCAGACAATGGGCAAGGCGAAATTCGAACGCACCAAGCCGCACGCCAATATCGGAACGATCGGTCATATCGATCACGGCAAGACCACGCTCACCGCGGCGATCACCAAGGTCCTTGCGGCCCGCAAGCTTGCCCAGTTCGTCGCATTCGACCAAATCGACAAGGCGCCCGAGGAAAAGGAGCGCGGCATCACGATCTCGATCGCGCACGTCGAATACGAGACGGCAAAGCGTCACTACGCGCACGTCGATTGCCCCGGACACGCCGACTACATCAAGAACATGATCACAGGCGCCGCCCAGATGGACGGCGCGATCCTGGTGGTCGGCGCGAACGACGGCCCGATGCCGCAGACGCGCGAGCATATCCTGCTCGCCCGCCAGGTCGGCGTTCCCTCGATCGTCGTGTTCATGAACAAGGTCGACATGGTCGATGATCCCGAACTGCTCGACCTCGTCGAACTCGAAGTTCGCGAGTTGCTGAAGAAGAACGAATTTCCGGGCGACGATATCCCGGTTATCCGCGGCAGCGCGCTTCAGGCGCTCAACTGCGGATGCGGCAAGGATGACTGCAAGAACTGCAAGTCGATTCTCGAGCTGATGAATGCGGTCGATGACTACATCCCGCAGCCCAAGCGCGAAATCGACAAGCCGTTCCTGATGCCGATCGAAGACGTGTTCTCGATCTCCGGACGCGGCACCGTGGTTACCGGACGCGTCGAGCGCGGAAAGGTCAAGGTCGGCGAGGAAGTCGAGATCGTCGGCTTCCGCGACACGACCAAGACCGTCGTCACCGGCGTCGAAATGTTCCGCAAGATCCTCGACGAGGGTCAGGCGGGCGACAACGTCGGCGTGCTGCTGCGCGGCGTCAAGCGCGAGGAAGTCGAGCGCGGACAGGTGCTGGCGCAGCCCGGATCGATCACGCCGCACACCAACTTCGAGGCCTCCGCGTACATCCTGACCAAGGACGAGGGCGGACGTCATACTCCGTTCTTCAACGGCTATCGTCCGCAGTTCTACTTCCGGACTACCGACGTTACGGGCGTGCTGAATCTGCCCGAGGGGACCGAGATGGTCATGCCCGGCGACAACATCAAGATCACCGGCGATCTAATCACGCCGGTCGCGATGGACGAGGGGATGCGCTTCGCAATCCGTGAAGGCGGACGCACCGTCGGCGCGGGCGTGGTGTCGAAGATCATTAAGTAAGCGGCGATCGCAGGCAATTTGAACGAGACGGTTTTACGAACAGTGTGCAACATCAGGAGCGCGGTGCGCCTTTAGGCCGACACGGAACCGAACGATGAACGAGAAAATTCGCATACGCCTAAAGGCTTACGATTACCGCCTGCTGGATCAGTCGGTGCGCGAGATCGTCGATACTATCCGGCGCACCGGAGGGCGCGTGGCGGGACCGATTCCGCTCCCGACCCGTATCGAGAGATTCACCGTCAATCGTTCGCCGCACGTGGACAAGAAGTCGCGCGAGCATTTCGAGATACGCACCCATAAGCGGCTGCTCGACGTGCTCGATCCGACCCAGCAGACGATCGACGCGCTCGGCAAACTGGATCTCGCAGCGGGCGTCGATGTCGAGATCAAGCTGGAGTAGGCGTCGCGATCGCGCACAGACGAATTGAGCGAATATCGGAGCGCAACGTGTTAAGCGGGCTTTTAGGTATAAAACTCGGGATGACGCAGGTCGCCGATCAAGCCGGGCGGCCGCGCGCCGTCACGGTTATCGAACTCGGCCCCTGTACGGTCAGTCAGCTCAAGACCGGACCGACGGACGGATACGACGCCGTGCAGGTCACCTTCGGAAGAAAGAAGCTGTCGCGCGTGACCAAGGCTGAGCGCGGCCATTTCGCGAAGGCCGAGATCGCGCCCGGAATCAGGAGCGCGGAATTCGAACGCCGCGGCGAGGGCGAGTTGAAGCTCGGACAGGCGATATCTGCCGCCGAGGTTTTCAAGGCCGGCGACTGGATCGACGTAAGCGGCGTATCCAAGGGCCGCGGTTACGCGGGCGTCATCAAGCGGCATCATTTTGCCGGATTCCCCGGATCGCGCGGCACGCACGAATATTTCCGTCACGGCGGATCGATCGGAAATCGATCGTACCCCGGACGCGTACGCAAAGGCCTTCGGATGGCCGGTCAGTTGGGTAACGAAAGCGCGACGGTTCTCAACCTGAAAATCGTCGAGGTTCTCCCCGAGCAGAATGCCGTGCTCGTGTCGGGTGCGGTGCCGGGCGCGGACGGCGCGATTGTCAGCGTATGGCATGCGGCGCGTCCGCATACTCGCGAAGCGATGGTGTCGAGCAATGGCTGAGACGACGCAACCCGCGGTCAAGCTGCCGCTGTTCTCGGCTGCGCGCGAGCGCGTGGGCGAGTTGGAAGTATCCGGCAACGTTTTCGGACGCGAAGGCGAAAGCTCGCTCCTGCACGAGGCCGTCAGGATGCAGCTCGCCAATCGCCGGCGCGGCACCGCCACGACCAAGACGCGAGGTTTCATCTCGGGTGGCGGTCGCAAACCGTGGCGTCAGAAGGGAACCGGGCGGGCGCGAGCGGGATCGACGCGGTCGCCGCTGTGGCGTCACGGCGGAACCATTTTCGGACCGCAGCCGCGCGACTATTCGTACAAGATGCCGAAGAAGGCGTGGCGCGCGGCGCTCTGCCTTGCGCTCTCGGATCGCGCCGGCGCGGGCAAGCTGGTCGTCGTCGAATCGCTGGAATTGCCGGAAGCTAAGACCAGGGCGGCGGCGGGATTTTTGAAAGGACTGGGATTGAATCACGCGTTGATTGTCGTCGGCGACGCCGACACGTCATTCGCGCGGGCGGCACGCAATCTCGCGGCTCATAAGGTGCTGGCGGCGTCGGGTCTCAATGTTTACGACGTGCTGAATTACGACGAAGTCCTTATGAGCAGCGCCGTGGCGCGTCAGATCGCGCAGCGCCTTTCGGGAGAAGTGCGATGAACCACGACGCCGTGATTCTCTCACCTCTGGTTACCGAGAAAAGCACGCTCGCGGGCGGCAAGGGCAACCAGGTCGTATTCAAAGTTGCGCCGCAGGCCGGCAAGGACAGGATTCGCGAGGCTATCGAGAGCATGTTCAAGGTGACGGTGCTCAAAATCCGCACCATCAATTTTCTCGGCAAGGAACGCCGCCGCGGACGATCGGTCGGGCATCAGCGCAACTGGAAAAAAGCGTACGTGACGCTCAAGGAAGGCGACAAGATCGAATTCTTCGAGGGCGTCTAGGATCCGCAGGAAGATTTTGCGATGGCTATAATTCAACTTAATCCGCGCACGCCAGGACAGCGCTTTACGCAGGTGGCGGATTTTTCCAGGCTCACCCCCAAAGAGCCGGAAAAAAGCCTGCTTGCGCCGCTCAAGAAGTCCGGCGGACGTAACAGTCGCGGGCGGATGACCGTGCGTCATCGCGGCGGCGGCCACAAACGCAGGCTCAGGATTATCGACTTCCGCCGCAACCACGACGACGTCACCGCCGTCGTTGCAGCGCTCGAATACGATCCCAATCGCTCGGCGAACATCGCGCTGCTGCACTACGCCAACGGCGCGAAAAGCTACATCCTCGCTCCCGAGGGACTCAAGGTCGGTGACAAGGTCGAATCCGGCCCGAATGCGGATATCAAACCCGGCAACGCGCTGCCTCTCAAAGCGGTACCGCTCGGAACGATCGTTCATGCGATCGAGCTCAAGCCCGGCGCGGGCGCGCAGCTCGCGCGCGGTGCGGGAACCCAGGCGCAGTTGATGGCGAAGGAGGGCAAGTTCGCCCTTCTCAAGCTTCCCTCGGGCGAGCAGCGGATGGTGCTGGCGGAATGCCGCGCGACGGTCGGACAGGTCGGCAATATCGATTACGAGAATATCTCGATCGGAAAAGCCGGACGTTCGCGATGGCTCGGCAAGCGCGGGCACGTGCGCGGAATCGCGATGAACCCCGTGGACCATCCGCACGGCGGCGGCGAGGGCCGCTCCAAGGGAAATCATCCGCAGTCGCCGTGGGGCATGCCGACCAAGGGTTATAAGACTCGCGCCAAAAAGCATTCGGATCAGTACATCGTGAGCCGTCGTCCGCGCGGCAAGCGGGGCTGATCGGCGGGACGAGACGAGATATGGCGAGATCGCTAAAAAAGGGTCCTTTTGTTGACGAGCACGTGCGCAAGAAAGTTGAATCGGCGCTCGCGGCGGGAGATCGGCGGATTATCAAAACCTGGTCGCGGCGTTCGATGGTCACGCCCGACATGGTCGGGCTTACATTCGCGGTCCATAACGGACAC
>DASPQU010000475.1:0-4636 GCA_035624805.1 Binataceae bacterium (SeqCode)
GTATCGCAATTTCCAGGCTCGGACCCGCACTTTCGCAAATCAAGGAGCTGAGCTTGCCGATGCCGCAGCTCGGCGCCGAAACAGTAAGCGGCGAAATCATCTATGTCGACGCGTTCGGCAATCTGGTGACGAATATCGACCGCGACACTCTCGCGCGATTTCAGACCCGCTTTAATGGCCGAGAGCTGTTGGTTAGTGTTGAAGGAAGCGCAGCGATGCGGATTTTCAAAACCTACGGCGACGCGCCATCGGGGACTCCGCTGGCGACATTTGGCAGCTTCGATCTCCTGGAAATCGCGGTTCGCGACGCAAGCGCCACAGAACATTTTTCCCGGCGCGAGGGCGCACGCGTATTTGTGAAACCGAAGCGACGAAGCGACTGGAATATTCATGAGTGAATCGCACGCGAATCACGTGGAACCCTCGGGAGTGCTCACTGAGTTCCCACGCTACGCAACATCAAGCGTTGGCGCTGTCGAGCGGCCGCGCCCCGGTCCGGTCCCGCCAATCAATCGATTGCTGTTTTTCCTGACCTTGCTTACGACAACGATGGCCGGCGCCTATATGGCGGGCGCGGATCTGGCGATCGTCCATCCGTTTCGAAGCATTTGGCAGTTGACTTGGGGGCTGACGTTCTCGATACCGCTCATGTTCATCCTCGGCTCGCACGAGATGGGCCATTTCATCGTTTCATGGCGCAATCGCGTCGAGGCCACGTGGCCGTACTTCATCCCTGCTCCGTACCCGTCGGTATTTTTTCTTGGCACGTTCGGAGCGTTCATCCGGATGAAATCCGTCGTGCGATCGCGTCGCGTGATGTTTGATATCGGCGCCGCCGGCCCGTGGGCCGGCGCGCTGGTCGCGATTCCGATCACATTCGTGGGCCTGATGATGTCAACCGTAACGCCCTTGGACGCTTCGCAGGGCGGCATTCAACTGGGCAACTCTCTGATCTTCCTGGCGCTCACGAAAGCTGCGCTCCACGTCGATCCGGATACAGTCAACATCAATCTTCATCCGACTGCGCTGGCGGGATGGGTCGGGCTGTTCGTCACGACGTTGAATCTCTTGCCGGTCGGGCAATTGGACGGCGGCCACGTTACCTACGCGCTGTTCGGCCGGCGTCATGGCGTCATCTCGGTGCTATGCGTGATCGGATGCATATTGATGGTGTTCGTGCCTTTCTTCACCAGCTTGCCGTTCTGGTGGGGATGGCTCGTGTGGGCGGGACTGCTTCTGTTTTTGGGCCTACAGCACCCTTCGACCGCCGATGTGGATACTCCTCTCGACAAACCCCGCCGGCTCGCCGCGTGGCTGACCATCGCGCTTTTCGTCGTGACGTTCAGCCCGGTGCCGCTGTGGTTTGCGGAGCCGACCGAGCCTCAGCCCCAGCAGGAAAAGTCATACGAAGTGATGCACGTGTTGCCGCACAGTGCAGAAAATACGCCGCATCGAATCGCGATCCACTTCGGCGCGTGACAATATAGCCTCGCGACAAACGGAGGCTCGAAAAGATGGCAGAGACAGGATCGTCATCGACTCGCCCAACCTGGGATCAATACTTCATGACGATCACGCGGGAAGTCGCTGAACGCTCGACCTGTCTGCGTGCGAAGGTCGGTGCGGTAATCGTTCGCGATCGCAGCATCCTTGCAACCGGATACAACGGCTCCCCTGCCGGGCTTCCGCACTGCATCGACGTGGGATGCCTGATTTACGAGTCGCGCAACCCGTACGGCGATATCGAGCAAAATTGCTATCGCACGATCCACGCGGAAATAAACGCGATCACGCAAGCCGCGCGCAACGGCGCTGCGATTCGCGAGGCCGACATCTATGTAACGCATACGCCATGCATTCACTGTATGAAGGTCCTCATCAACACTGGAATCAGGAACATCTATTACGGCAAGGAATACAAGCTGCACACTGTCGATGATTTGCTGAAGTACGCGCGCGTCAAACTCATCCAGGTCCCACCGGTGAAGTAGGATGTCCGAGCACGCCAAACACGAATGCGGCATCTGCGCTCTGATCGCGCTCATCGCCAAGGGCGAGAATCCCGATTTCATTGCGGAACTCCCAAACAGTCACGTCGTCCTCGGACCGGATCAATTCTATCGCGGCTACTGCATCGTGCTCGCGAAAACGCACGCACGCGAGCCGTTTCTAGTCCCGCGCGAGGAATCGATCGCGCTGTATGAAGAAGTGCTTGGCGTTGCCGCCGCGATCGACGCAGTCACACATCCATTTAAGATGAACTACGCGTGCCTCGGCAACCTCGAGCCTCACGTTCATTGGCATCTGTATCCCCGCTACGCCGACGACGAATTGAATCGCGGCCCGGTTTGGATACGTCCCGAAGCACAGCGCAGGGTTGCGCTTGAAGAGCACGATCGGCGCGCCTTGATCGCATCGTTGCGAGCGGAAATCTCGCGGCGCATTCCGCTGGCGCGTCTCGCTCTGGATTGAAATCCTGAATGTCTCGCGCGGCGCTCGTGTGGATAGTCGCGGGATCGCTGTGCGTGCTCGCGGGATGCTATCGCGAACCGCTGCCCGAAGCCGAGAGTCCTGCCGCCCAGGTCTACGTTCAGAATTGCGGCACGAACTGCCATATTCCGTACAATCCTCATTCGATGACGGCTGCGATGTGGGAGCTTGAGGTGATCAGGATGCAGGAGAAGATGCGCACCGCGGGTCGCCCGATGGCTCCCGATGACGAGCGCGCGATTCTTGAATATCTGCTGCGCAACGCCGGCCAGAACTGAGGAACCTCCGCACAAGTGGACTTCAGCTCCCCCTTCCTAACCTTCCCCCGCAAAAGATTGCGAGGGAAGGAATCAGACATTTGCCCGCGCGTTGTATGCGAGCCAAGCGTCTTATTCCTGCCCCCGCGTTTACGGGGGAAGGTTAGAAAGGGGGTCTGGAGTGATTTCGACTTGTGCAGAGCTTCCCCGACCCGCTTTCGTTCGATGTGGGTTTTGCGCTAACCGTGATCCTCGATGGCCACTGATCTGACAGTCAAGTTCTATTACGACTTCAAGAGTCCCTTTACCTATCTCGCTTTCGATCCGACGCTGGAACTGGAGCGTACTTATCGGATTCGGCTGCGCTTCATCCCGCACCTCTTCGATTTCACCGCATACGGCGGGACGCTCGCGGCTCGCGACGAAAGATCGTGGCGCAAAGTCCGCTACCTCTACGCGGACGCGCGGCGCTACGCCAACGAGCGCGGCCTCATCATTCGCGGACCGCAGCGCCTGTTTGATTCGCGACTCGCGCTGATGAGCGGTCTTTTCTCGGACCATAAGGGGCGTTTTCGCGATTATGCGCGTCACGTATGGGAACTGTTTTTCAAGCGCGAGCTGGATATCGAAAAGTTCGACGATCTCGCTCGGCTGCTCACCGCACACGGAATGGACCCCGAGGAGTTTCGGACATTCAGCGAAACCGCCGGTCCCGCTGAATTGAAAGTCGCGCTCGACGAGGGCGACCGCGACGGCGTATTCGGCGTGCCGACGATCATCATCGAGGGCGAGATGTTCTGGGGCAATGATCGCGTCGATTGGGCGGCAAAGAAGCTCGATGCGATGGGACTCCGTCGCTCATAAGCATAGGCGCCGTGAAGGAACTCGGCAGCTTCCTTCGGTGGGACAGGCGTCCCTGCCTGTCCGTTGCCGCGCGTTCCAGACCGCTCCCCGGATCACGCCACTCGAGAGGATCTCCGCGCTCAGCGCCACTTTGCAGAACCTCTCCCGGTCCGGGAGAGGTCTCGGCATTTTTCTGCTGCGGGTGAGGGTCGTCTTCCAGCGCGCATCATTTGCGCGCGATTACTTGAATCGCGCGTCCCCATTTGCGACGCGCTGACAGCGGGCCCTCACCTGCCGCTTCGCGGCGTCCTCTCCCCGATGGGGCGAGGACCTTTTAAGGGCGGGTGAGATAAACGAACAACGCCGATGAAGCCAATTCTTTCACAGCCTCTCGGAGCAGGCTACAAATAAGCGCGGAGCGATGGTTCGGCGGGGTATCGCGCGACAGCGGAGCACGCAAAAATCTGTTAAAGAAATCGCTTCGCGTTTATCCTTCGACACGGCTCGCGGTGCTCGCCGGCTCAGGATGACGGCCCGGCGGAGGCTCCAAATGGAAACCTATTTTTTGAAAACTCTCAGGGAAGCGAAATCATGAAGCCCATCCCCGTCGGCGCAAAAGGCTCTTACAGTTTCGTCGTCGACCAAAGCCATCTGGCGAGCACGCTCGACGCGTCGCTCGCGCAAGTGATGTCGACGCCATCGATGATCGCAGCGATGGAGATGGCGTCGCTCGACGCTATCCGTCCTTACTACGACGCGGGCGAAAGCTCGGTCGGCGCGGGAATTACCGTAGAGCATACGGCGGCGACTCCGCCCAGCCATCGGGTGCGCGCGGAGGCAGAGGTGACGAAAGTCGACGGGCGACGAATCGAATTGATCGTGCGCGCGTTTGACGAGACCGGCGAGATCGGCTCGGCAACGCATCGCCGCGCGATCGTCGACGCCGCCAAGTTCAACGAGTGTCTGAAATCCAAGATGAAGGCGTAAGGGAACGTCGCATGAAAACCATTTTCGATTCCGAAGAGCGTCGCGTCGGCCGCGATTAC
>DASPQU010000476.1:0-10695 GCA_035624805.1 Binataceae bacterium (SeqCode)
GTTAGGAAGGGGGTCTGAAGCGTACCCATGCACAGCTTGCTCAGCGGCATCAGATTTGGCTCCCAGTTCAACAGTAATTAAGCTCTGCTCGTGGCTGACTGGAATCCCGAACTCTACAATCGATTTCGCCGCTATCGAGAAGAACCCGTTCTGCTGATGCTCGATCGGCTCGCGCTGCGCTCCGACGATCGAATTATCGATCTTGGATGCGGTAGCGGCGAGAACACGATCGAACTTGCGAAACGCAGCGCAGGCGGGCTCGCGCTGGGAACGGATTCATCGCCGGCGATGATCGATCGCGCCGAAGCTCTGCGCGCGAAGCTCGATTTGCCGCTTCGTGATCATGTCGCGTTTCGCCTGGAGGACATCCGCGATTTCCGCGCCGATCGCGAATATACCGTCGTATTCTCGAACGCGACGCTCCATTGGGTACCGGACCATCGAGCCGTCTTTCGGTCCATATTTGCCGCTCTTAAACCGGGTGGTCGTGTCGCGATCCAGATGCCGGCCAATTACGACGAAACTGCGCAGATCGAATTGCTTCGGCTCGCAAGCGAAGAGTCGTGGCGCGACGCGCTTAAATCCGTTGACGTGCCCTCTCATTCGGTGATGGAACCGCAGCAGTATCAGAAGATGCTGCCCGAACTTGGCTTCATCGATGTCGAGTGCCATTACCACGTGTTCAAGCATCCGATGGACGACCCGGGCGAGGTCGTCGCATGGATGCTCCCGACGACGATGCGTCCGTTCATGGACGCGCTCGCTTCGCAGCGCCATCGCGAGTTCATTGACGCTCTCCGCGAGCGACTGTGCGAGGCATACGGGACTCGTGGCGCGCTCACTTTCCCTTTCCGCCGCCTGTTCGTCTTCTGCTCGCGTCCATCGATGGCGTAGAGTGTCTGCGTTTTTCGCAGACGGCGTTCGAGCACATGCACAAAATGAAAGCCCCGACGGTTCTCGTCGCGCATGGCGGCGCGGGCGCTGCGCCACTTAGCGAGGAGTTGGCCGAGCGCAAGCGTGGCATGCTGGAGGCCATTAGAACAGGCGCTGCGGCACTTTTGCGCACGGGAGCGCTCGATGCGGTCGTCGCGACGGTCGCCGCGCTCGAAGACCGTCCTCTCTTCAATGCCGGTTATGGCTCGCTGCTCAACAGCAAGGGCGAAGTCGAGATGGATGCTTCGCTGATGGTCGTGGCGCCGATGCCGGACGGTCGCGGAGGAAGCCAAACGCGGGCTGGCGCCGTGGCCGCCGTGCGACGAGTGAAAAATCCCATCATGCTGGCGCGCGCCGTGATGGAGCTGACGGATCACGTGCTGATGACGGGTGCGGGCGCGGAAGCTCTTGCAAGAAAGGCGGGTCTTGAGCTTCGACGTCCTGAGCAGATGATCACGGCGCGAGCGCGCGAGCGATGGCTCGCTCGTGCAGCCGCATCGAAGGCGCCTGGGCACGGAACTGTGGGCGCGGTGGCGATCGATGCGCAAGGACGAATCGCCGCCGCCACCTCCACCGGCGGAGTTCCCGGCAAGCTCGCGGGACGGGTAGGAGACTCGGCTATCATCGGAGCCGGTACGTTCGCCGGAGCATCCGGAGCAGCATCCGCGACCGGGTATGGCGAAGCCATCATCCTGACCGGCTTGTGTCGCGAAGTGATCCGTCGCTTGGGCAAGCGCGATCCAAACGCGGCGGCGGAAACTGCGATCCGAGAACTGATAGTTCCGCTAAAAGCGGAAGCCGGTATCGTAGTACTGAACGCAAAAGGCGCGATCGGATTTGCGCACAATGCGAGCGCGATGCAGGTCGGCGTCTATCAGCCCGCAAACGGGTTTCGCGTCGAATGGTCAAAACCGATCGTCGATGTGCGCAAGAAGACGTGATTCCAGTTAGGGTAAATCGCGTGTCCCGTCCGTGAACCATCGTTTTTCGCGCTCGCGGAACCTCGCCTATGCGGGGGCCGTCTTTCTAATCGCGTTGATGCTCCTCGCGCCGGGAATCGATGCGCCTTTCTCCAAGGATGCGGAACCGCAGTCCGCGCAATGGATACAATCGGTGGCCAGCGGAGCGAATATCCTGCTGCCGCGCGACTACTACAGACGCATAGACCCCAAGCCGCCTCTCTTCTATTGGCTTTCGGGGGCGCTCACGGCGATTTCGGGCGGAAAAGTCAACGAGACTCGCGCTCGCACTGTGTCACTGGTCGCCGCTGCTGCGATCGTCGCGGAAGTGTGGCTTGTCGCGAGCGTTCGCATATCTCCGGCTGCAGGAATTGTCGCGTTCTTCTTCGCGATCGGCAGCTACGGATTCGCCGCGCGCGCCACCGTCGCGCTGACCGACATGCTGATGACGCTGTTCGTGTTCAGCGCATGGAATCTTCTGTTCGAAGCGTTTGATGCGCCGCCTCGTCCGACGCGGATTCTGACGCTGGGTCTGATCGTCGGCCTCGGCATTCTGACCAAGGGGCCGGTCGTGGTCGCGCTCATTGCGCTTGCAGGGCTCTTACATATTCTCTTGACGAATCGTTCGATTGCGACTCTCGCGACGCAGCGGTGGCCCTGGATAACCGTAGCCATCGCGATCTTAATCGCGTCCGGATGGTACATTCCGGCGCTCACCGCAAATGATCATCAATACGTACAGCTATTTTTCAGCGAGAACACGGGTCATTTTCTGCCGGCTGCAATGGGAGGCACCGGGGAGGACGCGCGACCGTTATATTTCATCGCGGTTCGGATGTTTTCAGGAATGCTTCCGATCTCGTTGCTGCTTCCCATCCTCGTGCTCGCGCTCGCCAAGCACACGTTGCCCTCCGCGACGCGCAAAGCCATTTTGTTTCAGTTAAGTCTCGTGGCTGCCGTGCTGATCTTTTTCAGCGTCGCCAGCGCCAAGCGCGATGACTACATCCTGCCGGCGCTGCCGAGCCTTGCGATCGCTTTCGCCGCCTTGTTCGTAGCGCCTGACGAGCCGGATTCCAGATGGCTGGCGCGAAGCCTCGAAATTTCCGCGACGGCGATAACGACGATCATGGCTGCGGCGATGGTTGGAATCACGATCTGGACGCGGACTCACCCACCAACTCAGCACGCGATGAATGTCGGTCCTGACAGACTCCAAATCATATTTTTGGTCGACGAGGCGCGCACGATGGGATCTCGATTCGTCTCGATGGTCATAACGCTGGTTCTCGGTTCAGTTATCGCGGTGCGGGCAATGCTCACCCGGCGGACCATCCTTTGCGGATTGGCGCTGGGAATCGCGAGCGCCGCGATGGCGTTGTTCGTGACCTCGACGATCCGTTTTGATCTGAATCGTGCGCGGACCTTGAAGTACGCAGCGGAGGAAATCGAGCAAACTTGCGATCTTCGAACTCTGAGAATCGTCGACGGAATCAACTACGAACTATCATCATATGTGGGGGCAGGGATTGCGCCTCTCGTCCTCGACGGGAAGATCGATCCCGACGCACGATGTCTGTTCGCCTACGATCGCGAACTTGCGCGCCTCGATGCCGATGTTCGCTCCCGGCTCAAGGCGCAAGAGCGATGGGACCTTGCGGGACGCGATGGTCCAGCGGCGCTCTATGAAATTTCGCCGGGTCCGGGGGATTTGAAACCAGTTCCATAGCGCGATAAATCATTGCGTGATGGCCGACCCGACTCAGAAAGCGGAAAACGCGCTCAGCGCGGTGATGCGCATGGGTATATCTCTGATCCTGCCGCTGTGGGCGCTTGCGATGATCGTGCTTGGTATCACGCAGGGCAATCTGTGGTGGATGGGCAGCGGCCTTGTTACGGGCGTCGCGGGCCTCATAATGATGGTGGGAAACCCGCTCGCCGACGGCGTCCTGCGCGACCGCTGACGCGCGTATCACAGCTCCCGGCGGCCGGTTTCCGGGAGCATATTTGCCACCCACGGCGTACGGCGATATCCTTGCATCCGGATGCCTATTTTTGAATACGAATGCAGCCGTTGCAGCGCGATAAGCTCGCATGTCGTGCTCGGCTCGGAGAAGGCGAAGCCGGTGTGTCCGCGATGCAAATCGGTACGGATGCGCCGGATAATGTCGCGCTTTGCGGTCGTCGAAAGCGAAGCGTCACGCCTTGCGAACTTCGACACCTCCAAACCCCGCGACGACTCCTTTTACAGCGATTCGCGAAACGTCGGTATGTGGGCGAAGAAACGCGCGAAGGAGATGGGCGTCGACCTGGGATCGAAATTCGAGGACACGGTCGAGAAGGCGCGAAGCGGCAAATTGATTAAGGATATGACGTGACCGCATCCACGCGGGACCCGACGGCTTTCGAGAAGGAAACGACGATTTATGGTTGACGAAAAAGATCGCCTCGGACAAAAGCTCCACGACGTCGAAGCTGCGCGCGAAAACCAGTGGGCGCGCCAGCACGATATTGAGTTGATCGAGAAGCTTCGCCAGAAAAAGAAAGCCGGCGAAACGCTTTGCCCGCAATGTCATAAAACGTTAGTACCCAAGACCCACGGCAAACATCGTGTCCTCGCCTGTCCCGATAACGAGGGAGCGTGGCTCGATAGTGCAACGCTCAAAGCCCTGATCGAGCACTCGAAAAAGTAGCCGTCCCGACCGATCGCAGGCTTCGTTAAGGGCGTTGTGTGAACAGGTCTAATACGAGCTGTGCTCAATGAACAGGCCCGCTTCTTGACAGTTTGGGCCTGACCCAACTAGACCAGTTCCGGAAGAAAGAATGTTTTTTCAATTCGGCGTACCGCTGGCTCTGACGGTGATCGCTGTCGGGTTCGTGGCTGTAATGTTCGGGCTGCAAAAACTGCTTGCCCCGAGCAACCCGCATCATCGAAAGCTTATTCCCTACGAATGCGGCGAACCGCCGACCGGACGAGCTTGGATTAACTTTAACATCCGTTTCTACATCATCGCCCTGATTTTTGTGGTTTTTGAAGTCGAAGTAGCCTTCATTTACCCGGTCGCGGCTGTCTTCGCCGACTGGGTACGACAAGGCAACCGCTTATACGCCCTCAGCGAGATTTTTCTTTTTCTCATGATCCTGTTCGTTGGCCTCGTATACGTTTGGGTCAAGCGCGATCTAGAATGGATCAAGAAGGTTCCGGACTAGGATACGGAGACACAGGCTGATGCCTATTTTGAATTCGCTGCCGGATTATGTTCTGACCACCAAGACCGACGAAGTAATCAACTGGATGCGCAAATCCAGCATCTGGTACATGCTTTTTGGCCTGGCGTGCTGTGCGATCGAACTGATGCAGACCGGAGGCCCTCGATGCGATATCGAGCGCTTCGGCGCGACGCCGCGAGCTTCGGCCCGCCAATCGGATCTCATGATCGTGGCAGGAACGCTTACGCTTAAGATGGCGCTGCGGACCCGGCTGCTCTACGACCAGATGCCCGATCCCAAGTACGTCATTGCGATGGGAAGCTGCGCGAGTTGCGGAGGACTCTTCCAACTCGCGTACTCGGTCTGCGACGGCGTCGACAAGATAATTCCGGTTGACGTTTACGTCCCCGGATGTCCCCCGCGTCCCGAAGCGCTGACCGAGGGACTCATAAAGCTCCAGGAAAAAATCATGACCGAACGCTGGCTGACCCGGGCTCCCGCCAACGGTGCTGTCGAGACTGTGCGCGCGTGAGCATGGAGTCACTCGCGATATACCAGCGGCTCAAAGATCAGTTCGCCGACCGTATCCTTGAGATTGTCGACAAGAAGCCCGTCCCGTGGGCCGTGGTCGATCCAGCGTCTATCGTGGACGTCTGCCGCTACCTTAAAGACGATCCCGAAACCGCGATGGATTGCCTCTCGAACGAAAGCGGCGTCGATTATAAGGATCGCATCGAGGTCGTCTACCATCTCTTTTCGTACCCGCATCGTCACCTCGCCGTGCTGAAGGCGAAACTGCCGCGCGATAATCCGTCCATAGCAACGGTCGAGGGGCTCTGGGCCGGGGCGAATTGGCTCGAACGCGAGATTTTCGATCTGCTCGGGGTCAATTTCGAAGGCCACAGCGATTTGCGCCGCCTGCTGATGCCCGAGGACTGGCCTGGATATCCGCTGCGCAAGGACTTCGTCGAACCCGCCGAATATCACGGCATCTCGACCACCCGCGAGAGTCCCGTGATTCGGCTCGAAATGAAGAAAAAGAAATGAGCACGTTTCGCACCGAAGAGATGACCCTCAACATGGGTCCGCAGCATCCCTCGACGCACGGGGTGTTGCGCTTCGTAGTGCGCGCCGACGGCGAAGTGATGCGCGAGGCGGTGCCCGATGTCGGCTATCTCCATCGTTCGATCGAGAAGATCGCCGAGAAGGTCGGATGGCACGGCTTCATGCCGTACACCGATCGCGTCGATTACGTGTGCGCGATGTTCACGAATCAGGGCTGGGCGATGGCGGCGGAGAAGCTGGCGGGGATAGAAGTCCCGCGTCGAGCCGAGTTCTGCCGGGTGATCGCGGCCGAGTTCAATCGTATCGCGTCACATTTTATCGCGATCGGCACGATGGGCATGGATATCGGCGCGATAACGCCGTTTACGCACGCGATTCGCGAGCGCGAAATGGTCAACGACCTAATCGAAGAACTGTGCGGCGCGCGCCTGACGTACAACTACATGCGCATCGGAGGGGTGGGGTGGGATCTGCCGCCGGGATGGCGCGAGAAAGCGCTCGCGTATCTCGATCATTTCGAGCCGATTCTCGAGGAGTACAACTCGCTCCTCTCATACAACAAGATATACATCGAGCGGCTTGCGAACGTGGCGGTGATCACGCGCGAAGAAGCGATCAATTACAATCTCGTCGGTCCAAATCTGCGTGCGACCGGATTCAAATGGGATATCCGCCGCGACATCCCGTATTCGATTTATCCCGAACTTGATTTCGATATTCCTGTGGGCTCGGGCGAATTCGGCACGCTCGGCGACGCGATGGATCGCTACATGGTCCGCATTTGCGAACTGAAGGAATCGGTCAAAATACTGCGTCAGGCGCTGCGGCAGATTCCCGACGGTCCCGTGCTTGCCAAGGTTCCGCGAAATCTCAAGCCGCCCGCGGGTGAGTGCTACGTTCGCGTCGAAAGTGGACGCGGCGACATGGGATGGTACGTCGTCAGCGACGGAACTCCGCTCCCGTATCGGGTTCACGTTCGCACGGGGTCGTTCAGTGCGATGGGAATCGTGCAGAAGCTGTCGCGCGGTCTGATGATCGCGGACCTAGTTGCGCTGATAGCAAGCCTCGACGTTATCGCTCCGGAGATCGATCGCTAGGGTCGCAATGCAGCAACTGGTTGACAATCTGATCAAGTCGGGCGCGTTCGGAAAGAATCCGCCATACGATCTGGTCGCCGCGCTGTTCATAGTCGTATTCAGCGCGGTGGTGTTTCTCGTGATTGCATTTCCGTTCGCTGGAATCGTGAGCTGGGTGGAGCGACGGGTATGGGCGCGAATCCAGAGCCGCGTCGGTCCGAATCGGGTGGGTCCCAACGGCTTCCTGCAATGGCTGGCCGACGGCGTGAAACACGTGTGCAAGGAAGACCTGATACCCGAGGAAGCCGACCCGCCGCTGTTCAAGATGGCCCCCTACCTCGTGGTGCTGGCTTTCGTCGTACCGTGGGCGGTGATGCCGTTTTCGCAGGATTTGATTCTCGCTGATTTGAACGTCGGCATCCTCTATTTCACCGCCGTCACCGCGCTTACTGTCGTCGGCATTTTGATGGCGGGATGGGCATCGAATGACAAATGGTCGCTGATAGGAGGAATCCGCTCGGCGGCGCAAATCGTCAGCTATGAGATTCCTGCCGGACTTTCGATTTTCCCGATCGTTCTGATGACCGGAACGCTCTCGATGCAGTCCATCATCAAAGCGCAGGGATGGGCTCCCAACCAATGGTTCGCCTTTGCAAATCCTTTCTGCTTCATTGCGGCGAATATCGTGTTCATCTCCGTCCTCGCCGAGGGAAACCGGACTCCCTTCGATCTTCCCGAGGCGGAATCGGAGCTGGTCGCAGGTTTTGCGACCGAATACAGCGGGATGCGCTACCTGTTCTTCTTCATGGCGGAATGGGGGAACCTGTTCCTGGTCGGCGCGATCATGACGACGCTGTTTTTCGGCGGATGGCAGTTCCCGCGCGTCACGAACAATCGCGTGATCATGAACCTGCTCCAGTTGATCACGTTCAACGTAAAAGTACTGACGTTCGTCTTCATATCGATGTGGATTCGCGCCACGCTGCCGCGCGTGCGCATCGATCAACTCATGACGATTTGCTGGAAATACCTGGTGCCGCTCTCGTTCATCGACATGATCGGGACTGCGGTCTGGGTCGCCATCTGGCCGGATGGAAATCCTGTCATGGGTTGGATTCTGTTCGCACTCGCAGTCGTGATCGGGGTAGTCTTCATCCGCCGGGTAATTCATTACGTGCGCAGTTCGAAGATGGAGCTGTATTTCAGCCCGATAATCTGATTATGGGCGCTGCAGCCGAATATATCCGCAACATTCGCGAGACCGTCACTTCGATTTTCGAAGGGATGGCGGTCAGTGCGTCGCATTTCGTTCGCAAACCGTACACCGTTCAATATCCGGATCGGACGCCCGTTCGTGTGCAGGACACGCTTCCGTTTCGCTATCGCGGAATCCTCGAGGTCGATCTCGAAATCTGCACGGGATGTCTGGCCTGCGAGCGCGCCTGCCCGATCGATTGCATCACCATCGTTGCCGAAAAAGATCCGCAGACGCGCAACATGGTGCTCTACCAGTTCGATATCGACATCATAAAATGCATGTATTGCGGTCTATGCAGCGAGCCGTGTCCTACCGGTTCGATCCATCACACGACCGAATTCGAAGGCGCTGACTTCTCGACCGAAAGCATGATTCGCCGCTTCGTCAAGGATCCCGTGCTCGCCTACAAGCCCAAGAAAGGACCCGAGACCGATCCGCAAATCCTGCCGATACTGAATCGCGGAATGCGCTACCTGTCAGAGTTCGCGCAGCCCGGCGGCGACAAGCCCGCTTCCGGCGGAGACGGGGCCGCGTGAGCGCGGTCCGGGAAAGGCGCGAATCACGATGATCCTCCCACAGTTGATCTTCTATGCCGTCGCCGCGTTGACGATAGGGTCGGCAGCGATCGTCGCGTTTTCGCGCAACATCGTGTACTCGACATTCGCGCTGCTCGGTGCGTTCATGGGCGTGGTCGGTGTGTATGTGATGCTGGCGGCTGATTTCGTCGCGATGGTTCAGTTGCTGGTGTACGTCGGCGGCATCCTGGTGCTCACGATCTTCGCGGTGATGCTCACGCAGGGGATTTCAGACGTTACGGTTTCCAACCGCGTCGTAGGAGCTGCGCCCGCGATCGTCACGATTGTGCTGGTGGGGATCGTGATGATCGTCGCGATATTCCGCACGCCCTGGCATACCGCTGGGGTACCCGCTGCGGCGCCGACGACTTATGGAATCGGCAATGCGTTCCTGGGGGACTACGTGCTTCCTTTCGAAGTCGCATCGCTCGTGCTGCTGGCGGCCCTTGTGGGCGCAATCGTCATCTCACGGCACGAGGTGCGCGACTGAGCGATTGGTAGAGGGGAACCGATGGGTGGGGCAGTCACGATATATCACTTCCTGGTACTGAGCCTGATTATTTTCCTGCTCGGCCTTTACTGCGTTCTCACCCGGCGCAACGCGATCGGCATCCTGATGGGCGTCGAGCTGATCCTGAACTCGGCGAACATCAATTATCTCGCGTTCTCCTATTATGGCGGGGCGAAGTACGACGGGCAGATTTTCGCGATTTTCGTGATCATGCTCGCTGCAGCGGAAGCCGTTATCGGGCTCGCAGTCGTGCTGGCGATTTATCAGAACTTCAGAACGATCGACGTAAGCGCGACCGAAACGCTCAGCGGATGACGAAGCGGGGATAGCAACTGGAGATGGAACATCCGATCACCGTCAGCTTCGTGCGCTGGGTCGTTCTGTTGCCGCTCATCGGCGCAACGATCAACTTCCTGCTCGGCTCGCGCCTGCAAAAGACTTTCGGCAAAGGCGCAATCAGCATCGTGGGATGCGGTACTGTCGCCGGCGCATTCGCGATTGCGGTTTACGGATTCGTCACGATGCTCGGCCTCGCGCCTGACAGTCGCTTCATGCTCGATTCGATGTGGAATTGGTTCGACGTCGGCGGGCTGAACCTCAGCCTTGCGTTCTGGCTCGATCCGCTCTCGATGCTGATGACGCTGGTCGTGACCGGTGTCGGCGGTCTCATCCACATCTATTCGACCGGCTACATGCACGACGACGAATCGTACTGGCGATTCTTCGGGTGGCTGAACCTGTTCACGTTCGCGATGCTCGTGCTCGTGCTGGGAGACAACCTGTGGCTGATGTTCGTCGGATGGGAAGGCGTCGGACTGTGCTCATTCGCGCTCATCGGATTCTGGTACAAGGTCCTCGCCAACACCACCGCCGGCAACAAAGCCTTCATCGTCAATCGCATCGGCGATTGGGCGTTCGTAATCGCGCTCTATGCCCTGTTTTGGGGGCTCAGCGCGGTCGGCCATCCGACGCTGGTTACGCGCGAAATCGCGAAATACGCGCCGATGCTCGCGGGACGGCCGGGCTATCTCGGCATGCCGCTGGTCGGCTTCGTGACGCTGCTGTTCTTCATCGGCGCCACCGGCAAATCCGCGCAGATTCCGCTCTACGT
>DASPQU010000477.1:0-4461 GCA_035624805.1 Binataceae bacterium (SeqCode)
TTTTCGGTGCAGCGTGCCCACGGGATCGAGGTCTGGCAGGAGCCCTACGTCACTCTTCGCTTGCCGATGTTGTTCAATCTGAGAATGGATCCTTTCGAGCGCGCGGAAGAGTCGGAGGACTATTCTCATTGGCGCGCGGACGACATGTGGGCATTTGTGCCGGCGCAGGCGATCGTCGCTCAATTCCTGCAAAGCTTCAAAGATTATCCGCCGCGCGCGAAGCCCGGCAGCTTCAGCCTGGATCGGGCGCTACAAGAGATGCAGCAGAACTCAAACGACTGAGCGCACAGATCCGACTCTTCTCGTAGCTGCCGAAACTGAGCACGGCGCGCTGAGGATTGATTGTCGGCGTTATTCGAGGATACCCGTCCTTGACAGCTCCGAATACCAGTGGCCGCTGTCCTTGACGATTCGCTTCTGGGTTTCGAAATCGCAGTGAACGATTCCGAAGCGCTGCGAATATCCGTACGCCCACTCGAAGTTGTCCATCAGCGACCACAGGAAATAGCCGCGAACGTCCGCGCCCTGTTTCATTGCATCGGCGACGCCTTCGAGAAAGCCGCGCAGCAAGCGGGTGCGACGATGGTCGTGCACCATGCCGTCCGCGCCCGGACCGTCACCGTATGAGCATCCGTTCTCGGTTACATAGATAACGGGATGGCCGTACGCGCGATCGATCTTGAGAATCATCTCGCCGAGCGAGCTCGGATAGACCTCGGACCCGAAATCCGTACACTCCGCCCCATCCGGCGGATGGGTCTGACGCGCGCGAATCACCGGATCGTGAGGTTCGTGTTTGACCATCATACGCGAGTAGAGATTGATGCCGATGAAATCGAGCGGCGCTTTCGCAATCTCCAGATCGCCTGGGCGGACATCAAGCCACTCGCGAGGCATGTCGGTTGCGAAGATCTCCGGATAACGCCCATTCAGAGCAGGTTCGAGAAACCAGAGGTTGAAGAATCGATGCCATAGCTCGGTGGCGTGGCGATCCTCGTCGGAATTTGTCGCCGGATAGCATGGCGCCATGCTGTAGGCCGTGCCGACTGCGCCCGGCCTCGAGCTCGCACGAAGGGCTCTTACCCCGAGTCCGTGCGCGATCGAGGCGACGTGCGTTGCTTTGAACGCCGCCGCGGGATCCATGCGGCCGGGAGCGTGAATACCGGTCAGATAGCCGAGAATCGTGAAAATCCACGGCTCGTTGAAGACAATCCAATCCTTAACGCGATCGCCGAATCGTTTGCCGACGAGCGAGGCATAGTCGGCGAAGTACTTGGCCAGCTCGCGATTAGGCCATCCGCCTTCGTCTTCGAGCGTCTGCGGCAAATCCCAATGATAGAGCGTCACGAAGGGCCGGATATCGCGGCGCAGCAGTTCGTCGATCACGCGCGAGTAAAAGTCGATGCCCTTCTGATTAATGTGTCCCTTGCCGTCGGGGATGATGCGCGACCAACTGAGCGACATGCGCGCGGCATTGTGATTCAGTTCGGACATCAGGGCGATGTCGTCGCGATAGCGATGATAGAAATCGCAGGCGAGGTCGCCGTTTTCGTTTCTGTGAATTCGTCCCGCGGTATGACTGAAGCGATCCCAAACCGACTCGCCGCGGCCGTCTTCTTTGACTGCACCCTCGATCTGGTAGGACGCGCTCGCCGTGCCCCACAGGAATCCATCCGGAAATTTGAAATGCGCCATTACGGCGTTGTTAGCACAAGGTTGCGCGGACGCGAAGACGCGCAGCGAATAAATCGCGCGCGCAAGAGCGCGCCGAATGATGACCCTCTCCCGGAGCGCGAAAAACGCTCCGACCTCTCCCTGATCCGGGAGAGGTTCTGCAACATACGGTTCTACAGATTCAGCATTCGGCGCAGGCGGGGAGCGCTGAAGCCGAGCATCGTTTCGTCGCCGATCTTGATCACCGGCACCGCGCGATACCCCATCGCGATCAATTCATCGCGGGCTGCGGCATCGTCGCCGATATTCTTCTCGACGTATTCGACGCCGTGCAGCGTCAGAAACTGTTTCGCCTGCTTGCAGGCCGAGCATCCGGGACCCGTATAGACAACGACTGGCATCGGTTCACCTCGCGAGCGATCTCACTTGGCACGCGATAGTCACTGGGCTGAGGCCGGCGTGGCGATCGGTTTGCCGGCTTCGTCCTTGACGATCACGGCTGCGCCGGAATCGGATGACAGGCCGGCGTCGAGGCGATCCTGCCCCTTCGAATCGAAGATCGTCATGCCTACCGCCGAGTCGTCGCCGACGCCGCCGTTGGCCATTTGCATCGCGCCCTTCGCGTCGAAGATCGCCATCCCGGAATCCGAGCCGGTCGCTCCCGTGCCGAACACCATCCGCGTGACGTTGTTGGCGTCCTTGATGAACAGCCCCGTGCCGCCTGCGCCGTTCATCAGACCGGCACGCGCATAGCCGTTGGAATCCATAACCAAAGCGCCGGCGGACGAACCGTCGGGATTCACTCCGGAAGCGAACACGGGATGCTGGTCGCGATCGAGCGCCACCGATCCTGCGCCTTGCGCACCAACTCCGATCGCCGCGCGAACGACGCCGTCGCCGTTCAGGTAGGAGTTGCCGTCAAGCACTGCGACGCCGGCCGCCTTGACGGCGGGATTGTTGTTGGTCCCGACGATCACGGCGGGCTTGCCGTTCGGATCGAAAAACACCAGCCCATTCCCGAACGGTCCCGCTCCGAGCGCGGCCAGCACCTGTCCGCCTTCGTTGACGAGAGCGAACTGCTCGGCGACGAGCGTGTGAGGCCATCGCGACTTCGACATCGCCTGCGGCACCGACGCGATCGCGATCATGATCGCAAGGGCCCCCGCAAGCGCGATTTTCATCGTTCGATTGCTGCGCTCAAGGCGTTCCACCCTGAGTTGCAGTGCATTGAGACGCTCTTCCATGGGCGATACTCCTCCCATTATGCGATGGGTCGCAGCGTGCGACCTGCTGCCACCGCGAGAAACTCTAGTTCTCCATATCGACCGCAATTGTGGTCGCAAATTCATCGACAACGCGCTCGGGAACCTCGATCACCAGTTCGCCGTACGGATCGGCGTTGAAAATCGCGTCGACCGCGGAAACCCGAGTCTTGTATTTTAGCCGCTCGCCACTGGCGAGAACCGAGACTGATTTTACCCCTTTTGTACGAATTCCGCGAAGCGATATGGTCTCGTACGGGCGCGAAATAACGTGCAGATAGATGCGCTTTTCACGCCGAGTTGACGGTCCGTAGAACTGCCACGGCTCGAGTCCTGCCGTAGTTCCGATGATCCCCTGGCCATTGCGTTCCATCCATCGCGCGAAGCATTCCAGGCGGTCGACCTGAACGGGAGGAATGGTCCCGTCGCCCATCGGGCCGATATTAAGCAGGAGATTCCCGCCCTTTCCGGCAACTTCGCACAGCGTGTGAACGAGTGAGCGCCCGGATTTGAGGTCGCGATCCTCAGGACTCCACCCCCAGGATTCGCCGATTGTCATGCACGTTTCCCATCGGTAGTCGGGAGCTTTTGGCGGCACCGCCTGCTCGGGCGTCACGAAATCGGCGGCGCCGGGCAATCGGTCATTGATCAGGATTCCGGGCTGAAGCTCGCGAATAATCGCGACGAGTTCCCTGGTACGCCACTGCTCTGCGGTGCGCTCCCATCCGCCGTCAAACCACATCACCTCGATTTTCCCATAGTTCGTGAGCAGCTCGCGAATCTGCGCAAACATGAACTTGAGGAAGCGATTCCATTGCTCGGGAGTCGGCTGGTTGGACATCCCGAATCGATAAGGCTTGTCCGATTCCTTGAAGGCGGGATAGTCGGGATGATGCCAGTCGATCAGCGAGAAATACAGCCCCGTATGGAGGCCTTCGGCGCGGGCAGCGTCGAGAGTCTCGCGCACGATGTCACGCTTGCCTGGCGTATGTTCGACGGAAAAATCGCCCTGACGCGTGTGCCACATCGCGTAACCGTCGTGATGCTTGGTGACCGGGATGATGTATTGCATTCCCGCGCGTCGGGCGAGCCGCGCCAGCGCACGAGGATCGAACCGGACGGGATCGAAGGTCTTCGCCGCCGCGAAATACTCATCGACCGGAACATTCGGGCACGAGGGGAGCGACTTGTTTCCACCGACCAGCGGCCACGAGAGATCCCATCCGCGTTGACTCGAAGGTCCCCAATGCACGAACATCCCGAAGCGCGCCGTATCGAACCAGCTTGACATCGCGAAGGATTGTTTATCGTCAGCACTTCCAAGTCCATGCCCGATCGAAACGGAACTTGATAAGCTCGCGAGGCCCTCGGACGCGGACTTGCGCGCGCGATGGTCGTCGAATACTTGAAGGGGAAGCCGAAAACGGCATAGGGAGCCAATGACAAAGACGAGACCGAGATTATTTGCGTCAACAATTACGGCGGCCGTTCTGGTAATCGTGGCATCCGCATGCCAGGCCGCCAA
>DASPQU010000478.1:0-2570 GCA_035624805.1 Binataceae bacterium (SeqCode)
GCAGGCGGCGTCGGCTCCGTCGCGATAGCGTTGCTCAAGAAGCTTGGATATCGAGTGATCGCTTCATCGCGCCGGGCCGAGCAGGAAGGTGCGTATCTGCGCGCGCTGGGCGCCGACGAAGTCATTAACGCCCGCGAGCTATCCGAACCGGGCCGTCCTCTGGGGAAAGAGCGATGGGCCGCGGCGGTCGATTCCGTGGGCAGTCACACGCTGGCCAACGTCATCGCTCAGACAAAATATGACGGCGCAGTCGCCGCTTGCGGCCTCGCGCAAGGCCCCGACCTGCCCGCTACGGTGATGCCGTTCCTGATTCGCGACGTGACCCTCGTCGGGATCGACTCGGTGATGGCGCCCCGCGAAAAACGCGAAGCGGCGTGGCGGCGACTCTCGACCGATCTGGATCTGCAAAAGCTCGCTACGATGACATCGCACAGCAAACTCGATGACGTCCCGAGGCTCGCCGGCGAAATCCTGGCGGGGAAGACGCGCGGCCGAGTCGTGATCGATTTGTAAGAGACGTTAGTAAGTCTACCGCTCGAAAAATCGCGCTGCCCGACGCCAAAGCATCGGGCAGCGTCGATCTCCCCAATCAGTCCCCAGACAACTTCGAACTCCGGTTGCATCGGAAAGACTCATTTGTGTCCTCAGGCTCCACAAGTTTTTGCCCATCTACCCATAAAATACGTCGATTGATGGCATGGCTTATGCTGCGAGGCGGGCAGGCGCAGGGGAGCGTTCCTTAGACCGACTTCGACCCGTGACGGCGACCGCAAACACATCATCCGAACCAGACTCACTGCGAGATTCGCGAGCGGGTGAATCGCGAACTACGCTCGTTATGATGCTGGTTCACGCGGCGCAGTTCCTTTTTTTCATCGCAGCTCTGGTGACTGGATTCCTGCTGTTTTCTCCAACTCTCAGATCGGCGATCACGTCGGGATACTCGGCGCTCATCAAAGAGGCGCATCGATATGGCGGGCGCGCCCATATCTTGCTCGTGCTTGCTCTGGTGGCGCTGTGGGCTTGGTCGCGAATTAAGCTGCCAGGCTTCGTCATCGATCGATGGCAACTGTGGCGGATGGCTCACGTTGCTCTGATCGGATTGGCGGCTGTCGGTCTAGGCGCGACAGGCTTCGTTCTTTCGGCGCGCAATTCCTTTTCGCTAACGCTTTTCGATTACTCATTCACAACACACCTGATGCTCACCTACCTGAGCTGCGCAATCATCGCGACACATGTGTTTCTAACGATTCGCCACCCGGAGCATCGCGTGCTCTTCAGCGGATCGAACGCAAAAACCGGCACTGAGCCATCAACCATCGCCATAGGACGGACGCCCGCAGAGTCGAGCCATGCAGGCAAAGAAAGTTAACGCTACAACGCAGGTATTAATGGATCCGGGCGCCGCGGCGTGGTCGGAGGCCGATCACGTACGCCTCGCGCTGCAACCGACGCCGATCGCGTCGCAGCCGTCGGTCTACGTGCGCGCGGCATGGAAAGACAAGGCGTACGGGAAGATCAAAGCGGTGAAGGTGGCGGTGCTCAACAACGGCGCCGACATTTTCTTCCGCCTCGAATGGGACGATCCGGAGAAGAACGATCACGTCTCCGGCACCGAATTTCCCGACGGCGCAGCGATCCTGTTTCCGGTCGCCGGGGATGCGCCGATTCTCACCATGGGCGACCAGCATCATCCGGTGAACGCATGGCACTGGCGCGCGGATCTCGGCGAGCAGGGACGCAACAATATCGCGCGCGGGCTCGGTACGACCGTACTCAGCGACAAGAGCCACATCACATGCCGGGCGGTATGGGACAAAGGCGTATGGCGCGTGGTGATAAGTCGTCCTCTCGCAGTTCCAGATCAGCCCGACGATTCGGTGCAGCTCAAAGCCGGACAGCAACTGAAGTTCGCAGTGGCGGTATGGGAAGGACAGAACGGCGAGCGCGCGGGAATCAAAGCATTCTCGCAAACATGGTGGCCGTTGACGATCCAATAGATCGAACGCGACAGGTAATCACATGGGCGACAGTAATATCGGAACGGCGGTCAACGGGCAGGTAGTCAAACCCAAACGTCAGGTCGCGATGGTGTTCGACTTGAACAAATGCCTGGGCTGCCAGACGTGCACGATCGCGTGCAAAACCCTGTGGACGCGCCGCGAAGGCCAGGAACATATGTGGTGGGCGACGGTGAATACCCAGCCCGGACGCGGCACGCCCAGGGACTGGGAGCAGATGGGCGGCGGATTCCGCAACGGCGATGCGCAACCGGGCGTCCTGCCTGGCCTCAATGATTTCGGCGCTGCCTGGGACTTCAACTACGACGAGGTCTTCGGCGGGGGCAAGGGCGACAACGCCTATCTGAAGCCTACAGGTGCGCGCCCGAATTGGGGACCGAACTGGGACGAGGACCAGGGCGGCGGCGAGTATCCGAACTCATTTTATTTCTACCTGCCGCGAATTTGTAATCACTGCACGCATCCCGCATGTCTCGAAGCGTGTCCGCGTCGCGCGATCGGCAAGCGCGAACAGGACGGGATAGTGCTGATCGATCAGACGCGATGCAA
>DASPQU010000479.1:0-2849 GCA_035624805.1 Binataceae bacterium (SeqCode)
CCGCGTCCGCACAATCGCGGCCGTGGCATTCCTCGTTGCCACGTTCGGCGCCGGGTTCTATCTCGCCGAACTCTATATCGAGATTTCCGCGCTCATCGATGAGCGCACTGCCGCGCTCACGTCAACGATTTATTCCGCTCCCGCTGTTATCCATCGCGGCGACGACCTCAAGCGCATTCGCATCCTCGACCGTCTCCATCGCCTGAGCTATTTCGAAACCGCGACGCCCAACGCTCCCGGCGAGTTCGCGCGCGTCGGCGGCGCGATGTGGATTTACCAGCGCGATTTCCGCAACGGGTTGGAACGTTCGCCCGCGCGACTCGTGCGAATCAGCACGCGCGGCGATCAGGTCACCGGAATCGCGGATTCCTTCGGCGTCTCGATGGAAAGCGCCGCCCTCGAGCCCGAAGTTATCGGTCGACTTCTCGAAGGCACTCCCGCGGAGCGCGTCGACGTCCAGCTCAACGCTATTCCCGATTGGCTTCAGAGGGCGCTGCTGGCGACCGAGGATCGATGGTTCTTCTATCATCCGGGGATCGATCCGATTCGCGTGATCGAAGCTGCGATCAACGACCTGCGATCGCATCGGCTGAGGCAGGGAGCGAGCACGATAACGCAGCAACTCGCGCGAACCTTTATGGATCGGCGCGAGCGAAGTTTCGGCCGCAAGATTCGCGAGCTTGCGGTTGCGATCGTTATTGAAGTCCGGCTCTCGAAGCGCGAGATTCTCGAGCGCTACATCAACGACGTTCCGATGGGCGAGTACGACGGCGCGCCGATCGAGGGGATGCCGCTCGCGGCTCGCTATTACTTCAATAAGGACCTGCGCGAGGTCAGTTACGCGGAAGGCGCGACGCTTATCGGGATGATCCAGGCGCCCTCGCTCTACGATCCGCGCCGCCATCCCGATTTGTGCCGTCACCGGCGCGACGTGGTGCTGGCGGTGATGCGTCGCGCGAAGGTTATCGACGACGGCGCATTCGCGGCTGCGACCGCCGCGCCGATCGCGATCGCCGAAACGCCGGGTCTGCGTCGCGCGCCGTATTTTTCAGACTACGTGACCAGCTTCGTGCGCAATCTTCCCGGTCTCAACGGCAAGCTGCGCGGGCTCAAGGTCTACACGACGCTCGATACGGTATGGCAGGGCGAGGCGCAGGACGCGATGGAGAAAAATCTCGATCGCCTGGAGCGATCGTATCGCGGGCTGCGTCGGCGCGATCCGTCCGAACGGCTCCAGAGCGCGATGGTGGCACTCGACGTCGAGACCGGCGCTATTCGCGCGATGGTCGGCGGTCGCGATTACGCGCAAAGCCAATTCAATCGCGCGACGATGGCGAAGCGCCAGCCCGGCTCCGCGTTCAAGCCGATCGTTTATCTGACCGCGATGGATCCCGAGCGATCGCCGCTGTCGACGCCGCTTACTCTCGCTTCAACACTTCCCGATCGTCTGATGTCGTTCAACGGGTGGACGCCCGCGAATTACGAGCGCACCTATCACGGCGATACGACCGTGGTGCAGGCGCTTTACGAGTCGCTCAACGCGCCGACCGCGTACGTTGGGAATCTCGTGCGGCCCGCTGCGATCGTGAAGACTGCTCATCAATTGGGAATCACGGAGGACCTGCCGGCTGTCCTTCCCATCTCGATCGGCGCAGGCGAAACGACGCTTCTTGAGCTCGCCGGGGTGTATCAGGTGTTTGCCGCGATGGGCGCGCGCTCGCAGCCTTACGCGGTCGAATCGATCATCGATGCTTCGGGACATCAAATCTACCAGCACTCTGCCGAGGCGAATCGAGTGATCGATCCTTCGGTCGCATACGTACTGACGGGAGGATTGGAAAACGTTTTGCGCTACGGGACCGGGGCGACGGCGGAGCGGATGGGAATCCGATTTCCGGCGGCGGGAAAGACGGGCACCACGCAGGATTTCAAGGACGCGTGGTTCATGGGCTACACACCGGAAGTCGTTGCTGGAGTGTGGGTCGGATTCGACGATCCGCAGAGTATCGGGCTCACCGGAGCGCAGGCCGCGCTTGCACCGTGGGCCGAGTTTATGCGCGAGGTCACGCCCGACAATGCGCCGGATTTTCCCGAGCCGTCGGGAATCCAGATGGCCACGATCGATCCGACCACGGGCGGACTCGCGACGTCTGCGTGTCCGCGAATCATCGCGCTGCCGTTTCTCTCCGGGACCGCGCCTACGCGGCAATGCCCGATCCACGGCGGAATCTTCGCATCGTCGCCGATCCCGAGCGCGCCGGCCTCAACCCCGCCTGGCGCGCCTCCAGCGGCGGTCGCATCCGCGCCTTCTTCGTCGAGCATCCTCGGCGCAGTGGGCAACTTCTTCAAATCGATTTTCAGTCATTGAGTCGTGAGAGTTGGGAGGAAGAAATTGGCTTTTGCATGCATTGCACGTCATCCTGAACGGAGGCTGCCGGAGTCAAGGATCTCGCGCGGTCTTCCGCGCGCCAATTCGGACGCCCGGAAGACCGGGCGAGATACTTCGCCTCGCCATACTCGCCTGCTCAGCGGCTGTGAAGAAATTGGCTTCATCAGCGCTGTTCGTTATTTCGCTGGCACTTTTGAAGTCCTCGCCCCGTCGGGGAGAGGACGGCGCGAAGCGCCCGGTGAGGGTCCGCTTTCAGCGCGTCGCGATTTAGCGACGCGCGATTCAGGTAGTCGCGCGCAAAGGATGCGCGCTGAAAAATGACCCTTGTATCTGTAATTCGGGATTGGAAGATAGGCACACAAGCAGGCGCGGCAGGCCGAAAGACCCTGGGTCGGAAAAGGCCGTGGGTGAGCGAGGGTCGCCGCGCCATAACCAGCAGGTCGAAGCCCGAACAGTTGAG
>DASPQU010000480.1:0-3408 GCA_035624805.1 Binataceae bacterium (SeqCode)
ATCTAAAGCACTATGCAATCCGAAATTCTGGACCTGGCGCATCAGGAGATGAACAAGGCGGTCGAGGCGCTCAAGCACGAACTCGCGCGAGTTCGCACCGGGCGCGCATCGACGGCGCTGGTCGAAAATATCCAGGTGAATTACTACGGCGCGAAAACCCCGATGCGCCAGCTGGCATCGCTGGCCGCGCCGGAGCCGCGCCTGCTGGTAATCACGCCGTATGACAAGACGGCGATGCACGATATCGAGAAGGCGATCCAAACCTCCGACCTCGGGCTCACGACGATGAACGACGGCAAGGTCATTCGCATCCCGATTCCCGAGCTTACCCAGGAGCGACGCAAAGAACTCGTTAAGCACGTTCGTAAGATCGGCGAGGAGTTTCGCGTATCGATCCGCAACCATCGCCGCGACGCCAACGATATGCTCAAGGATCTGCACAAGGAAAAGAAGGTCACCGAAGACGACATGCGCGCGACCGAGGCCAGGGTCCAGCAGTTTACGACCGAGGCGATTGAGAAAATCGACAAGGTTCTCGCGGGCAAAGAAGCGGAGATCATGGAGGTCTGATTCCGCGCACTGCGCGTTGAATTTCGCCGCGGAACTTATTTCGAAGTGGCAATCTCACTCCCGCTGAATGAATTTCCCAATCTGTCGCTCGAGCCTGAGCGGCTTCCGGCCCACGTTGCGATCGTGATGGACGGAAATGGGCGATGGGCGCAGCGCAGGGGTCTGTCGCGCAACGAGGGCCATCGCCGCGGCAAGGATTCCGTGCGCGCTGTGGTCGAGACCGCGCGCGAGATCGGAATCCCGAATCTCAGCCTGTTCGCGTTCTCGGCGGAAAACTGGCTGCGTCCTTCAACGGAAGTTAACTTCCTGATGCAGCTCTTCCATCGCTATTTACTGACCGAGGGCAAACGTCTGATGAAGCGCGATATCCGCGTGGTCGCGCTGGGCGAAACCGAGCGCCTTCAGCCCGCGCTGCGGCGCGCTCTGGATCAGGTCGTGGAGATGACGCGGGGAAATCGCGCGATGACGCTGGGGCTCGCGCTCTCCTACGGCGGACGCCAGGATATCGCCCGCGCCGCGAAGCGTATCGCAGCAGCCGTCGCCGAAGGATCGATGAGCGTGTCCGAAGTGAACGAAGCTACCGTCGCACGGATGCTCTCGACGGCCGAGCTTCCCGATCCGGATCTTTTGATCCGCACCTCGGGCGAGCTCAGGATTTCGAATTTTTTCCTGTTTCAGATTGCGTACGCGGAACTATATTTCACCGACACGCTATGGCCCGATTTCCGCGAGCGTGAGTTCCTCGCCGCCCTTGCCGCCTACCAGTCGCGCGAACGGCGCTTCGGCGCCGTATTGCACAACGGCGCGGATACTCGGCTTCGTGCTCAGAACTAGGATTCTGACTGCGGCAGTCGCGCTGCCGACGGTTCTCGCTATCGTTCTGTTTTTTCCGAATCCGCTGTTTACCCTTTTCATTGCTTCGATCGGCGCTTGGGCACTCTACGAAGTCGCAGGGATGACACGCGCCCGATCGTTCGCCGAGATCTCTCTCCTCGTTGTCACCGGCGGTGTGCCCCTAATCGGGCTGCTCGCGACCAATCATCCCTATCCCGGCGCAGCAGGAGCCGTCGGAGTCGCGATGCTCCTGCTCATCGTACATGTCGCCGAGAAGGGTCCCGAATCCGGGCCGCATGGCGCTCCTCTGACCTTGCTGGGCGCAGTCTATGTTGGGGCGCTCTATCCGTATTTTGCGCTTTTGAGAAACGGACCGAACGGGATCGCTCTGATCGTCGCGATGCTGCTTCTGGTAGTGGTTACGGATTCAGGGGCGTATTTCACCGGGCGGAGTATTGGCAAACACAAGATGATGCCCAAAGTCAGTCCCAACAAAACGATCGAGGGAGCCGTGGGTGGGATCGTTTCTTGCCTTGTCGCGGGCTTGATGCTGAAGCCGATGCTTCTTGCGGACTGGACGATTGATCGCGTGATCGTTATGTCAACAATCGTTTCGATTTTGGCACAGATCGGTGATTTGGCGGGTTCAGCGCTGAAACGAGCCTCGGGCGTCAAGGACTCGGGATGGATTTTCCCGGGCCATGGCGGCCTTATCGACCGGACATGCAGTCTGGTGTTCGCCGCGGCCTTCACCTACTATTATGCAGGGTAGACAACTGTCCCCAAGAGCGCCGCGAACGCTGACCTGAGGCCCGTCAAGAAGAGTCGGAGAAAGCTTTGCTAACTTCAATCCTCGCGGCTGCCGCCATTCTCGCGCTCCTCATAATCGTTCACGAAATGGGCCATTTTGTGATGGCGAAGCGGGTAGGCGTCCGGGTGATCCGCTTCGCAATCGGGTACCCGCCTATCGTATGGGGCGTCCGCCGCGGCGAGACCGAGTATGCGATCGGAGCCACGCCATTCGGAGGCTACGTCCGGATGCTCGGTGAGGAAGTCGGTGAGGAGCCGCGTTCGGAGGAACTCGAAAATTACGTCCGCGAACTGGCGCTCGATGTCGTGAGTGTCGCGCGGGAAAACCAGGTCGCACTGGCTCCGGACCCGGACGCCGCGATCATCGAGCTGGCCCGGATGCTCCGTGACACCAACGAAGTCCGCGTTCTCAATGCGGTCGGCCAATCCGGCATCGAGGAGTACACCGCGGCGAGCGATTCACCGGGTACGGGTCCGGCCTTTCGAATTATCGGACGCGCCCTTAAACCTGACGAAGCGGTCGTGATAAAGGCGGTTGCGGACAGCGAATCCGTTAAAGAAGTCACCAGCGCGCTCGCTGCCAATCCGCCCGCGCCTTTGATGGCCTCGTTTCAGCAGCGGGCGTTTCCCACGCAGAGCCTCGCCAAGCGCTTTGCGATCGTTCTCGCCGGGCCTCTGTTCAATATCCTCTTTGCGCCGATTTTGATGACCATAGTCTTTCTCTGGGGTGTGCCAACGCTCCAGCCAATCATCGGGAAAGTATCCGAAGGGACGCCCGCCTACGCGGCAGGGCTGCGCTCCGGCGATCGAATCGTAGCGGTCAATGGGCGAGCCACCGACACTTGGGCCGCGTTCTCGAGTACCGTGAAACGCGGCAACGGATCTGTGGCGCACGTCGAGATCGAGCGGCAGGATGGTGGGTCGGTTGCGCACCTCAGCATGTTCATCTCGCCCAAGCTTCAGGAAGAGCCGACCATCTACGGAACCAAGGCTGCGACCTGGATAATCGGCGTGATGCCCCGCGGCGACGAAAAGATTGAACGTTATGGTCCGATAGGCGCGGTCTCGCACGCGCTGGAATCGACGGTGACGATGACCGGGACGCTGGTCATGGGAATATGGGAGATCGTCCGCGGGGCGACTCCAGTACGTCAGGCCCTTGGCGGACCGATTATGATTGCCCAGATGGCGGGT
>DASPQU010000481.1:0-3294 GCA_035624805.1 Binataceae bacterium (SeqCode)
TGCGCTGTTCCAGCGCTTCTTTCGAGAGCGAAATCAACTGGCGATCGAGCGCATTTTCGAGGCCGTGGTCCTGCAACTGGACGGGACGAATAGCAACCTCGGAGCCGACCTCGGGGCGATAAAGGATGGTGCTGAGATCGACCTTGCTCGCTTTCCAGAAATTTACCGCGTCGGCCACATCGAGACATTCCGAATGCCCGATCATTTCGTCGACGCTGCGGAAACCGAGCTGCGCCATGTATTCGCGCATCTCTTCCGCGACGAACATCATGAAGTTCACCACGTGCTCGGGCTTGCCTTCGAATCTCTTGCGCAGCTCGGGATTCTGAGTGGCGATTCCGACGGGGCAGGTGTTGAGATGACACACCCGCATCATGATGCATCCCGAGGCGATCAGCGCGGCGCTCGCGAAGCCGAACTCGTCCGCGCCCAGCATGCATGCGACCGCCACGTCGCGCCCGGTCTTGAGCTGACCGTCGGTCTCGACATGGATACGCCCGCGCAGATCGTTCATCACAAGGATCTGCTGGGTTTCCGCGAGGCCAAGCTCCCACGGGATGCCCGCGTGCTTGATCGATTGCAGCGGCGACGCGCCGGTGCCGCCGTCGTATCCGCTGATGAGCACTACGTCGGCTTTCGCTTTCGCAACACCCGCAGCAATCGTTCCGACGCCGACCTCGGCGACCAGCTTGACGCTGATGCGCGCGCGATCGTTTGAGTTCTTGAGGTCGTGGATTAGCTGGGCGAGGTCTTCGATCGAATATATGTCGTGATGTGGAGGCGGCGAGATCAGGCCGACTCCGGGCACCGAGTAACGAATCTTGGCGATGAACTCGTCGACCTTGTGGCCGGGGAGCTGGCCGCCCTCTCCGGGTTTCGCGCCCTGCGCCATCTTGATCTGAAGTTCGTCGGCGTTGACCAGATAATGGCTCGTGACGCCGAAGCGCGCCGACGCAACCTGCTTGATTGCGCTGCGACGCAGGTCGCCGTTGGCATCGGGTACGAAGCGCGCTGGATCCTCGCCACCTTCGCCGGTGTTGCTCTTGCCGCCGATGCGATTCATTGCAATCGCGAGGTTCTCGTGCGCCTCCTTGCTGATCGAGCCGAATGACATCGCGCCGGTCTTGAAGCGCTTGACGATATTGGCAGCCGGTTCGACCTCTTCGATCGGAACGGGCGGACGCTCGTTCTTGAATTTGAACAGGCCGCGCAGCGTCGCTACCCTGCGATTGTGATCGTTGACGTCCGCCGAGTAGTCCTTGAACAGCTTGTAGCTCCCCGAACGGACCGCGTGCTGGAGCTTCGCGATCGTATTCGGATTCCACATGTGAAACTCTCCGCGACGGCGCCATTGATAGTTGCCGCCGACGTCGAGATCCCCGTCGAGATTTTCAAGATGATCGAACGCGTAGTGATGGCGCAGTTCGGTTTCGCGGGCGATTTCGTTAAGCCCGATTCCGCCGACGCGCGACGGCGTCCAGGTGAAGTAGCGATCGACGAGTTCCTTGCCGAGCCCGATAGCCTCGAAGATCTGCGCGCCGTGGTAGCTTTGGATCGTCGAGATGCCCATCTTCGACGCGACCTTGGTTAGGCTCTTCGTGACGGCCTTGATGAAGTGCTTTATCGCGGCGTCTTCGTCGATGTCCTTGAGCTGTCCGTCGCGAATCATCTCGCACAGCGTCGAGTAGGCGAGGTACGGATTGATCGCGCCGGCGCCGTAGCCGATGAGCACGCAGAAATGCATCGCCTCGCGCGGCTCGCCCGATTCGACGATCAGGCCCACCCGCGTGCGGGTTCCTTCGCGAATGAGATGATGATGAAGGCCGGAGCACGCGAGCAGACTTGGGACAGCCGCGTTGTGCGCGTCGACGCCGCGATCCGAAATGATCAGGATCGAGTATCCGTCTTCGATCGCTTTGTCCGCCTCGCGGCAGATGCGATCGAGCGCTGCCTTCATTCCATTCGCGCCTTCAGCCGCCGGATACAGCATCGAGAGCGTAATCGCCCTTAGTCCGGGACGATCGATGCGACGGATCTTCTCCAGCTCCTCATTGGTGAGGACCGGAGATTCGACGATGAGCTGCCGACAGTGCAGCGGGCTCTCTTCGAAAAGGTTTTGCTCTCCGCCGACTGAAGTCGACACGGCGGTGACCATCTCCTCGCGGATCGGATCGATCGGCGGATTCGTGACCTGCGCGAAGAGCTGCTTGAAGTAGTTGAACAACGGCTGCGGCCGTTCGGACAAGACCGCCAGCGGTGTATCCGTGCCCATCGAGCCGACCGGCTCCTGCCCGTTCACCGCCATCGGCGCGAGGATCATCTTGAGATCTTCGATCGTGTATCCGAACGCCTGTTGAAGCTTGACCAGCTCGTCGCCCTTGTACTGGTCGACGGGCGGAGCCGAATCGACGTCCGCGAACTCGTCGACGTTGGTGAGATTCGCGTCGAGCCATTCCTGATACGGCTGGCGCGCCGCGAGTTCTCCCTTGATTTCCTCGTCGTGAACGATACGGCCCAGGGCGGTATCGACCAGGAACATGCGTCCGGGCTGGAGACGGCCCTTGCGCTCGACGTTCTCGATCGGAATGTCGAGGACTCCTGTTTCCGACGCCATCACGACGAGACCGTCCTTCGTAACCAGATAGCGCGATGGGCGAAGCCCGTTGCGATCGAGGACCGCACCGATTCGGATTCCATCGGTGAACGCGATCGACGCGGGTCCGTCCCACGGCTCCATCATGCACGAATGGAACTCGTAGAAGGCGCGTTTTTTCGGATCCATCAGCGGATCGTTCTGCCACGCCTCCGGTATCATCATCATGACCGCATGCTGAATCGAACGCCCGGTGCGGACCAGCAGCTCCAGGCAGTTGTCGAACATCGCGGAGTCGCTGCCGTTGGGCTCGATAATCGGGCGCAGCTTTGCGATGTCGTGGCCGAACAGCGGCGAAGCGAACAGCTTCTCGCGCGCATGCATCCAGTTCACGTTGCCGCGCAGAGTGTTGATCTCGCCGTTATGGCTGATGAAACGATACGGATGAGCGCGATCCCAGCTTGGAAACGTATTGGTCGAGAACCGCTGATGGACCATCGCGAGCGCGGTCGTGATCAGCGGATCGGAAAGGTCGGGGTAGAACTCGGGAATCTGATGGGAGATAAGCTGGCCTTTGTAGACTATCGTGCGGCCAGAGAGGCTGCAGAAGTAGAAAAGCTCAGGATCGACCAGCCCAAGTTGCGCGGTCGCTTCGTTCGTCGCGCGTTTGCGGATGACGTAAAGCTTGCGTTCAAGAGCCT